>DASSGC010000448.1:0-3001 GCA_035693765.1 Acidimicrobiales bacterium | reverse complement strand
CGCCGTTCTCGAGAGCGCGCAGCACCAGGTCCTTCACGGCGCCGGACGCCGACACGTCGCCGTCGCTGTCCACCGCGTGGAGCGCAGGCGCCTGAACCGGGTCGCCGCCCTTGCCGGAGATGGCGCCCGTCGTCGAGATCGCGATCACCACCTTGTCGTACGGCGCGATCCGTACCGGCACGGTCACGCTCGTGCCGTTGTCGACGTACTCGGCGATCGGGGTGATGTTCCCCGTCCAGGTGTCGAGGAGGAAGGGGCGGCCGCCGCCGGTGAGCGTGAGGTCCTGTACGACCTCTTCACCCGAGCGGTTGTAGACGAAGTCGTACGTGATGCCATCGGCCTCCCGTCGAACCAGACCGAGCGCCGTGGTCGGCGCCTCCGGTACCACGGTCGGTCGGATGCCTGCCGCCTGCAGCGCACCGGGAAGCTCGGCCTCGCCGGCGACGCGGATCACGGTGGGCTGGGCGAGCAGCGAGTCGATCACCCCGGCGAGACGCTCGGCATCCGGTTCCGCACCGGTCGTCGCGGTCGGCTGCTCGCCGACGACGAAGATCCGGAGTCCCTGCTCGGCCAGGGTGAGGAGCCGTTCGGCGCTCTGCAGCCCGATCGTCGCCTGGTCGTTCAGCACGAGCGCCTCGTAGTCGGACCGATCGCCGAACAGGCCGCCATCCTCGTCCGGCTCCAGGGCCGGATCCGCGATCAGGTCCGGCGCCACGTATTCGTACGTGTAGCCGGCGCTCGAGGTGGCCGAGTCGGTGCCGAGCATGTGCTGCGGGGACTGCTGGTCGCTGACCGACGACCCGATCAAGCCGAGGTCCTCGTAGTAGATCCCGAGGTCGACGGTGCTGCGACCCTGCCGCAGCACGAGTTGCGTGCGGGCGAGGCTGTCGTTGATCTCGGCGTAGTCGGCCCAGCTGGCCTGGCGAGGGCCGAACACGTCGTTGACGTTGACCACGCCGAAGATGTCCCACGGCTGGTAGCCCGGCCAGGTGCCGCCGTCGCGCCCGCTGGTGCCGACGCCCTTGGGGGCGTCCCGGTAGGCGTACCCGTGCCAGACGAGCTGGTTCACCCCGCCGGCGTACGCCTTGTGGATGCTGTCGAGCAGGCCCTGCGAGTAGCGGCCGCCGACCTGCGTGCCGTCGCCGCCCTGGCCGAACTGGCCACCGACGTTCGGGCCTGCCACGCTGGAGCGGTAGCCGCCCTGGAACACGGCGCAGCACTCGGTCGAGACGAGATCGTTCCCGGCGAGATGCGCGCCACCGCTGAGGACGCGGTAGTCCTGTTCGGCGCCGAGCGGGTTGGGGCTGCCGAAGTTCAGCGATTCGCCCTCGGCGATGCCGGTCGCGGCGGCCGCCGCTCCCGAGGAGATCGGGATCCCGTACGTCTGGACCCGGAAGTCAAGCCCGTGGCCGGCCGCCCATTCCTGCATCGGGGCCACGTACTCGTCGACGAAGAGGTCGCTCATGGTCTGCCGGTAGTCCTCGCGGACCTGCGCGCCGACCTCGGCGAACTCGAATGCCGGCGCGCCGGTGCCCTGGATGCCGGCGCCTGCGAGCGCCGGAAGCAGGAGGGTGAGGTCGTAGCCACGACGTTCCTCGAACTCCTCGAGGAACTCCCACGTCCACTTCTGAGCCGAGCCCAGTTCGAGCGAGTCCTCGAAGACCGCACCCCGTCCGATCCGATCGAGGTTGGCGCGCACGGCATCGGTGAGGATGTGCTCGTCCCAGAAGTCCGCCTGGATCCGCACGCCGCCACGGCTGAGGTGGTCGACCACGTAGTTCGGCTGGGTCGGGGTGTATCCGCCGCGCTGTGCGATCAGTCCGGATGGCGCCTGCTGGAAGTCGATGAGCACCCACGGGTTGCCGTTGCCCGCAGGGAAGTCGTAGGAGAGTTCGCCGTCGATCACGTCATCGGTGACGTCGACCACGGAGCTCGGGTCGAGCAGCATCTGACCGGCGCCGCTGCTGTCGCAGGTGTCGGCGCACTGGGCGACGAGCGTGCGGAGTCGAGTCGTGCGCGCCACGTTCCGGACGGTCTCGTCGGTCGCGTGCACGTTCGCGACCCCGGAGACGCCGAGTTCGGCGCAGTCGGCGAGGCGATCGCCGATCGACGTGACGGTGACCTGCTCGGCGGTCGGCCCGGACCCGACCGTGATGAGGTCGCCGGGGGCGAATCCGCCGAGGTTCCGCACCCGCACCAGCTCGTCGCCCGCGGCCGCCGGGCCGCACAGCTGGGTCGACACCGATGGGACCGTCGTCGTGGGGGACGGCAGAGCGCCGGAGCGGGAGTCGCCCGGCGCATGGAACTCGCGCCCGTAGATCAGCCGCTGCTCGACCTCGGGCTGGTTGAAGCTGTTGAGCGACGGCACGGTCGGCGGGTACTGCGGCCCGAGGCTCTGATCCACTGAGAGGCCGAGCTCGGCGGCCTCGTCGGTGATGACCTCGATCTTGTGAGCCCAGGACGGCGTGCCCCATCCGTACTCGGCGAGGAAGGCGTTGCTCTGGTTGCCCGCGCCGGGCACGACGAACGGAGCGATCTCGACGCCGCCCGCACCGGCTGCCGCCATGTCACGGAGCTCAGCCCGGAGAACATCGTCCTCGGTGTACGCCAGCGGCATCCAGTATCGGTACATCGGCCGCACCGCCGTCGGCGGCTCGGCGAACGTCGCCGGCGTGAGCGTCGGTGCGTCCGGCGTGACCGACCCGCGAGTGGGTCCGGGCTCGGCGGCCGGAGCACCGACCGACGTGATGACGCTGAGCGAGAGTGCGATCACGGCGGTGGTCGCGAGTGCGACCCGTCGCCGTTCGGCGGAAAGGGGTGAGCGGGGCATGGGCCGTCCTCTCGGCGTTGAAAGGTTTCAGAGGCACCGTAACCCTCAAGCGCCGAGGTGTCAATAAGAAACTCGAAGTGTCCTATTCGGCGCGCCCGGGCGCTGATCAGGAAAGCTCGCCGAGGTGCTCGTTCTCAGGCGTCGCGATGAGCCGCATGAACGTCTCCAGCA
>DASSGC010000447.1:0-15833 GCA_035693765.1 Acidimicrobiales bacterium | reverse complement strand
CCTCGCCGCCCTGGACGTTGACCAGGTCGGTGCCCGTGGCGTCGGTGGCACCGTGGGCGTGGAACGCGGCCCTTATCGCGGCCTCGGCGGCGGCCGGGTCGGCGGGCGGCGGATCCCACGGCACGTAGTGGGCGGCCGCGTCCTCGACCCCCGGTTCGCCCCACGGGGGGCCGGCGGCGACGTGCCGCGCCCGCAGCAGCGTGCCGGCCACGGCCGAGTCGTCGTCCAGGTCGACGCCCGCGGGGTCGGCGCCCGCCTCGCGCAGCTGGCGCGCCCGCTCCTCGGCCACGGTCCGCACCGCGACGCCCGCGGGGAGCCGGAACGTGTCGTCGCCCAGCGGTTCGTCGACGACGAGGGCGGTGAGCTCGGTGACGTCGACCGGCTCGCCGTCGAGCAGCGCCTCGTCGCGCAGCAGGATCCCGTGCTCGGCGTCGACGGTCACGCGGTGGTCGAGCAGGCCGCGCACGGGCCCCGCGGCGCGGTGCCGAGCCCCGTGACCGCGCCGGCGCACCGTCCGCGCCCGGAGGCACGCCCGTCCGAGCGCTGTCGTCCCCGTCACGTCGACGAACCGGAACGCGCCCAGCAGCGCCCCCGGGAACAGCAGCGGCTCCAGGGCGTGTCCGACCCCGGCCGCCGGCGTGCGCCGCTCGGTGACGGCGGAGGCATCGCCGTCCCATCGCCGGTCGTCCCGGCCGAGCCGCAGCACGCCGCCCTCCTCCTCCCGCCACCGGTCGGGAGCGGCGTACCAGACCCGGGTCCAGAGCTCGTGCACGCCCGGGCGGGGCGTCTCGCCGGCCTGCACGCCCCGCGGGTACACGGCGTGCCGAGACTCGTTCCACCGGCGCATGGCGCGGCTCACCGCCTCGACGTCCTGCCAGCGGCGGACCTCGCCCCGCAGCGTCCGCAGACCCGCGGGTGCGGCATCGAGCAGCGCGACGAGGTCGGGCACCCCCACGGCGGGAGGCTACCGGCTGCCGGCCGAGGCCCAGGTGGGCGGTAGGATCGGCACGCATGTCAACCGTCGAACCCCTCGGATCCGGGCTGCGCATCGGCTTCCTCGGACCGGAGGGCACCTTCACCGAGCAGGCGCTGCTCTCGCAGACCGATCTGGTGGCGAACACGTTGGTGGCCCTGCCGTCCATCCCCGAGGTGCTGGTCGCCGTCGAGGCCGGGCAGGTCGACCTGGGCTTCGTCGCCGTCGAGAACTCGATCGAGGGCGCCGTCACCGTCACCGTCGACACCCTGGCCTTCGAGACCGACCTGCTGATCCAGCGCGAGGTCGTCATGGGCGTGCAGATGTACCTGCTCGCACCCAGCGGTGTCGGCCTGTCGGACGTCCGCCGCGTGCTGTCCATCCCGATCGCCACCGCCCAGTGCCGGGCGTTCCTCCAGCGCGACCTGCCGGGCGTCGTGTCGCTGGCCACGCCGTCCACGGCCGAGGCCGCCGCGCTCGTGGTGGGGGTCGAGAACGACGGCCACACGGCGGCCATCGCCCCGGCCGTGGCCGCCAAGGTCTACGGCCTCGACGTGCTCGCCACCGACATCGAGGACCATCCCGACAACGCGACCCGGTTCGTCGTCGTCGCCCGCCACGGCATCCCGGCGCCCACCGGGCACGACAAGACGTCGGTGGTCATCTTCCAGCGCACCGACCGGCCGGGCTCGCTGCTCACCATCCTCCAGGAGTTCGCCGCCCGGTCGATCAACCTGACGAAGCTGGAGTCGCGGCCGACGAAGAAGGGGCTCGGCCACTACTGCTTCCTGATCGACCTCGAGGGCCACATCGCCGACGAGCTGGTGGCCGACTGCCTGCGCGACCTGCGCTCCAAGGTCGAGGACGTGAAGTTCCTGGGCTCCTACCCTGCCGCCGGCGAGCACGGCCCGGCCCGCCGGCGCGAGGCCGAGGCGGCCTGGCGGGCGGCCAGCGCGTGGGTCGACCGCCTCCGCAGCGAGATCCGCTGACCGGGACGGCCGGCCGGGGGTCGGGGGCTACCCTCGACCGGGGAGCGGTGGCCGAGTGGACGAAGGCAACGGTCTTGAAAACCGTCGACCCGCAAGGGTCCGTGGGTTCGAATCCCACCCGCTCCGCACTGTGGTCGTTGGTCGTCCGTGGTGGTCGCTCTACGGGCGGCCTGACCTGGGCCTACTGTCGTCTCCGGTCCATCGCCGTCAGGGACGATCCCGATCCGTTGCTCCCAGCGTTGCTCCCATGGACGGGTCAGTGATTCGAACCCATGAGCCATGCCACACGTAGTCCTTGACTGCCGACCCACAGGTCGGACCTGAGGACCAGGTCCTCGCCAGCGAGGCCGAGCTCGACCGACGTCTGCGCTGGATTATGGGTCACACGTTCTCGATCGACGATCTCGTGGCGTGTTGCGATGCCGATGGAGTCCGCGGCATCAGTTCGTTCGACGAGCTGACCTTCGGCGACTACCAGCGCGCGTTCGAGGCACGGGACAAGTGGGCCAAGCTCGGCTGGCCGCTCGATCGCGCGGTCTTCGTCAGGCGGCTCCAGGAGATCCGCGAGATCCGCAACGACGTGATGCACTTCAAACCCGATCCGCTACCCAAAGATGCCGTCGAGAGGCTGCGGCGCCTTCTCCAGCTGCTCAAGGAGTTCACCAGGTGACCGAACACCGTCGGTGGGCCAGCGCCGAAGTACCGCCTCACCGCTCTCGGTTCACGGCCTGAGCCACCAGCACCAGCGATACCGCGGCGCGCTACGGGACTACGATGCGGGGACCCCGTCCCTGCGAGGTGTCGATGAGGTGACTGCGCCCGCCGATGACGCCGATGTGGTTGAGGAGAGCGCGAGGCGCCGGACGCGCATCCTCTGGATCGCCCTGGCGGTCGTGGTCGCAGGATCGTTCGCCGTGCTCGGCGGCATGGGTTTCCGGATCGATGACGAGAAGCCGCCCATTCCCCTGCGGGTCGTGACGTCAGAGGGCGACGAGATCACCGACCGGGCCGAGATCCAGCGGGGCCAGGCGGTGTGGCAGGCCATGGGCGGGCATCAGATCGGTTCCATCTGGGGCCACGGCGCATATGTCGCGCCGGACTGGACCGCCGACTGGCTGCACCGGGAGGCGACCTTCGTCCTGGACCGTTGGGCGGCGGACGAAGGCGTGGCGGACTTCGACGCGCTCGGTACCGAGCAGCGGGCGGCCCTCGGGGCGCGGCTCGTCGAGGTGATCCGCACCAACACCTACGACGCCGACACGGGGGTGGTGACGCTCGACCCGGTGCGAGCCGAGGCCTACGAGTCGAACGTTGCTCACCTCTCCGATGTCTTCCGCGACGGCAACGACGCCTACGCCATACCCTCCGATGCGATCACCGACCCGGCCCGCCGAGAGGCGCTGGGGGCCTTCGTCTTCTGGACGTCGTGGGCGGCGTCGACCGAGCGGCCGGGCTCGGACGTCACCTACACGCAGAACTGGCCGCATGAGCCACTCGTCGAGAACACCCCGCCGGCCGACAACATCTTCTGGAGCATCATCAGCATCGTCCTCCTGCTCGGCGGCATCGCGGGGATGGTGTGGTACTTCGCCTCCCGCCCGGAGGATGAGCCCGACCCGAGCGAGGTGCCCGAGAACGACCCGCTGCTCGGCTACCGCGCGACGCCGTCCCAACGGGCGACGCTCAAGTATTTCTTCGTGGTCATGGCGCTGCTGGTCCTGCAGATCCTGGTCGGCGTGCTCGCCGCCCATTACGGCGTCGAGGGAAGCGGTTTCTACGGCATCCCGATCGACGAGATCCTGCCCTATTCGGTGGTGCGGACCTGGCACACGCAACTGGGGGTGCTGTGGATCGCCACCGCGTTCCTCGCCACCGGTCTCTACCTCGCCCCTGGGGTGGGCGGCCGCGAGCCCAGGCACCAGCGGCTCGGCGTGAACGTGCTGTTCGGGGCGCTTCTCGTCGTGGTCACCGGTTCGTTGGTCGGCCAGTGGCTGTCGATCAAGGAGCGCCTCGACGGCGACAGCTGGTTCTGGTTCGGTCACCAGGGCCAGGAGTACCTGGACATCGGACGGGTGTGGCAGATCGGGTTGTTCATCGGATTGATCCTGTGGCTCGTGCTCATGGTCCGCGGTATGTCGCCCGCCCTGCGGCGCCCGAGATCGCAGGCGATCCGCGGGGACGGCGAGTGGCGCGACGCAGGCCCAGCGGCGATGGCCGGCACCCGCCAGCGGTCCCTCGTCGCCATGCTGCTCATCTCGTGCGTCGCGATCGCCGGCTTCTACGGCGCGGCGTTCGGCATCGGCCGGAGCACGCACCTGTCGCTGGCCGAGTACTGGCGCTGGTGGGTGGTGCACCTGTGGGTCGAGGGCTTCTTCGAGGTGTTCGCCACGGTGGTCATCGCGTTCCTGTTCACGCGCCTGCGCCTCATCCGGCAGAGCATCGCCACCGCGGCGGTGCTCCTTTCGACGGTCGTGTTCCTGTTCGGCGGCATCCTCGGCACGTTCCACCACCTGTACTTCACCGGGACGCCCGCCGGCGTGCTCGCCTTGGGCGCGACGTTCAGCGCCCTCGAGTGCGTCCCGCTGATCCTGATCGGCTTCGAGGCGTGGCGACACCTGCGCTTGGCCCGCATCCGTGGGTGGGTCAGCGCGTACCGGTGGGCGATCTACTTCGTCGTCGCCGTCGCGTTCTGGAACATGCTCGGTGCGGGGCTGTTCGGCTTCCTGATCAACCCGCCGATCGCGCTGTTCTACGTTCAGGGCCTCAACCTCACGCCGCTGCACGGGCACACTGCTCTCTTCGGTGTGTACGGCATGCTGGGCATCGGGCTGATGATGCTGTGCGTTCGCGGCTTGATGCCGGGCCGGGAGTGGCACGAGCGCTCGATCAAGGTGGGGTTCTGGGGTCTCAACCTTGGCCTCGCCGGCATGGCCTTCCTCAGCCTGCTGCCGCTCGGCCTCGCACAGGCGTGGGCGTCGATCGATACGGGTCTGTGGCATGCCCGCAGTTCTGAGTTCCTGGATGAGCCATGGCTCCAGGTCTTCCGCTGGATGCGGATCCCCGGCGACACGGTGTTCGCCATCGGCGCCCTCGCCATCGGCTGGTTCATGTTCGGGCTACTCACCGGCCGCTCGGTGAAGCGGGACGAACCGCCCGTGGTCGAGCCCGGCGACGTGCGGCCCGTGCGTGAGGAGGTCACGGTCTCGTGACCGTCACCGCACGACACGGGGCTCTGGTTGGTGCCACGCACCGACGCGTATTGCCAGGTCGGTGGCGGCCGGCGGTCCCCACGACCCGACGGTGTACGGCACGGCGGGGTTGGGGTGCTGGAGCACCGGGTCGACGATCCGCCATGCCTCGTCGACGAAGTCGATCCTCGCGAAGCGGCGCGCGTCGCCGGCAAGGGCGTCGGCGAGTAGTCGGTGGTAGGGCTCCTGACGTGAGCCGAGGGCTTCGTGGAAAGAGACGTCGAGGCCGATGGTCTGGGTCCTCAGTTGGTCGCCTGGCTGTTTTGCCTCCACGTTCAGGGTCGCTCCTTCGTCGCCGCTGAGCCGGAAGACGAGGTGGTTCGGGTGTGGGATCTGGGCCCGCGGTGTTCACCCACGTACGCCCCGACCCCCGAGGCCGCAGCCGGGACCGTCAGGTGGGTGAACGACCGAAGCGGTGACAACGTGCGCATCGCCGACCGTGGAGACCAAAGCCGGCTACGTGGTCACGGGTGGCAGTCGACGTGGCCACCGGCCAGCCCACGCGCTCCACCACCGAGCACCAGCGCCTCGCCCGGATGCACCGCCCATCCGCACCCGCAGCCACGGCAGCTCCTCGGACAACGCCCGCTGCGCGGCAACGGCGGCGACCACGGCATCCCGGGGACCAGCGAAGGCAGCAACAATGTCTGTCCCCTCGCACCGGGGCAACGGACTCGCACACCGCCTGGACCACGACGGAGGGGCACCTCACGGTCGCTCCCACCGTTGCTCTCACCGTCAGCGGAGGCCAGGTCGGATACCGAATCCCACCCGCTCCGCACGCGTCCATAGCCGTCGTCGTGGGCTACGGGCGCATCTCGATGAGGCCGTGCTCGAACGCGTACGCGGTTGCTGCGGTGCGAGAGGTGACGCCGGTCTTGGTGAAGATGTTGGAGACGTGTCGGGAGACGGTCTTGATGCTGAGGTACAGCGAGTTGGCGATCTCGTTGTTGGTCATGCCGGTTGCGACGAGACGCAGCACCTCGGCTTCTCGTTGCGTGATCCCGCTGGGGAGCGTCGGCGTGTGGCCGCCAGCCAGGAGCCGGGCGTCGAGGCGGGCGCCGATCTCGTCGAACTGGGCCGCGGCCGCAGTGAAGGCTTCGGCGGCGCCGGTCTCGTCGCCGGTGTCGCGTAGGGCTTGGCCGAGCAGGGTGCGGGTGGTCGCCACCTCGTAGGGAATGCCGAGCGCATGCCACCGTTCGAGTGCGTGACGCAAGGCCGCGCACGCCGCGGCCGGGTCACCGTTGGCGAGGTCGACGCGACCGCGCGCGGAGAGCGCGGTCGCCTGAAGCACCGCTGTGTCGAAGGCGGCGGCGATGTCGTCGAGCTCGGCGAGGGCGTCTCGTGCGGTGCTGAGCTCGTTCGCGGCGACGGCGACGTGGATGAGGATCGGCAGCACGGTGGCGCGTGCGAGCCGGTTCGTGGTGTCGCGCAGACAGCCGGTCGCGATGGTCAGGGCTTGGGCGGTGCGACCCTCCGCGAGACGCAACAACGCCAGGGCCCCACACGGCCGGCCAGCGAGCTGCTGTGCTGTCCCGAACGCCTCGTCGGCCCGGTCGAGCTCGCCGAGGCGTCGGCAGATGTCGCCCACCTCGGCGTAGGCGGCGGCGCTGTTGGCGATGTGGCTTCCCGCCAGCTCCTCGCACGCCCGCCGCGCCTCCCGTTCGGCTTCGACGAGCGCGCCGCTGCGTTTGAGCACGACGGCACGGTGGACGCGGCAGATCCCCGGGAAGATTGCGAAGGGATGCTGGCGGGCCCACCGCATGGTGGCCTCGGTCCACTCGGCCGCACGGTCGAGATCGCCGGTGTCCTCGCACGCGCTGATGAGGCTGCAGTACACCTTGCCGGTCGCATAGGGGCCGAGGCGGCCCTCGACGGCGAAGAGCATGGCCTCGTCGAGGTGGCCCATCCCTTCGGCGGTCTCGCCCCGCTCGATGAGCACGCGACCGGCCGTCTGGAGACCTTCGGCTTCGAGGTCGGCCGAACCGAGCGTCCGGCCCAGCGCGACCGCCCGCGTGGCCCGGTCGAATGCGAGGTCGAGATCGCCGCGGCCGTGGGCGGTCTCGGCTTCGCGCAGCAGCAGGGCGCCGTGCTCGACGCAGTCGGGATCGTCGCCGAGGGCACGCCGCGCCCTGCGCAACCAGGCGCCGGCGATGGCGGGCCGGGCAGCGAAGGCGTGGTGCTCCCACAGCCACACCGCGCACATCCCGGCCCGACGGCGGTTCCCGAGCTCGTCGTAGCGCCGGTACGCCTGCTCGCGGGCTGCGATGCCGTCGTCGAGGCGCCCCAGCCACCACGCTGCCTCGGCCAGCAGGTCCGCCCGCTGTGCCTCCAGGTCGGGCGCGTCGACCGACGCCGTGGACGCGACGTCGAACATGGCCTGCCAGTCCTGCCGGGCCTGAGCGTCGCGCGCCGCCGTCAGCGCATCCCCCACGGCGGTCAGCCCTGCGGCTCGCGCCGGAACAGTCGCATACTGCCGATGAGGGTAGCCCGCGCCGCCGGGCCGGCCGCTGGTCACGCGGAGGCGAGCTGGGCGCCGACGTGCTCGAGGACGGGGCGCAGCTGGGGGGCCGGGCTGAACTCGATGAACGTGACACCCTCGTCGGTCCAGCCGGTGTGGCCGCCAGGCCAGTAGTAGAGGTCCCCGGCCCGGTTGATCTCTTCGGTGCCGTCGGCGTAGCGGAGGTGGATGGAGCCGGCGATGATGTACCCCCAGTGCGGGCACTGGCAGGCGTCACCGGGCAGCCCCTGGAACAGGGGCCGGAAGTCCGCCCCCGGGGGAAGGCTCAGGTGGCGGACGAGCTGTCCACCCCACTCCTCGCCGCGGGTCACGATCGCCCCGGCCTCCAACTCGATCGCCAACTCGTCGCTCCCAGCACGCATTTCGCCGTCTCCTTCTTCTGGTCACCCGTGGTCGGGCAACCTGACGTCGAGCGTGGGCCGTTCCACCGCTCGCCGGCATCGGCCGTCCGCTCCAAAGACGGGACCAGCGTCGTGCAGCGTGATGGGGCGATCACCCCATTCGCATGGCGCGGGGCCGGCCGATGAATGGGGCTCTCGGCCGACGCCAGCCCCGTCGGGTTCGGAGCAGGATCGAGCCATGGGCGATACCCACCAGGCCGTGACCGAACACATCCAAGCCGGCCGTGACCGCGAAGCGGCCCACCTCGGCGCATCCATCCACGAACATCCGAACGGAGGAGCCATGGATCCTTTGACCCAACTCGCACAGCTCGGCCCGCTGCTCGCCGGGACCGTTGGTGCGATCACCCCCGAGCAGCTGGACCGGCCGACGCCATGTGCCGAGTTCACCGTGCGAGGCGTCCTCGAGCACATGATCGGCGGCGCTACCGCGTTCGCCGCCGCCTACCGGGGCGAAACCCCAGCCGAACCCGACACCTCTGACGTGCTCGCCGCCTTCGGGCCGGCCCTCAACGACCTCGCCGCGGCCATCGGTGCGCCGGGCGCGCTCGAGCGCACCGTCGCGGCGCCGTTCGGCGAGCTGCCTGGCGACACGTTCGCCCGGTTCGTGGTGCTCGACGGTCTCGTGCACGGCTGGGACCTCGCCACCGCCACCGGACAGGCCTACATCCCGTCCGACGAGCTCGTGGCCGAGGTCGACGCGTTCGCGCACCAGACGCTCGACCCGCTCCGCGACGGCCAGACCTTCGGCCCCGCGGTCGAGCCGCCCCGGGACGCGACCCCGATCGAGCAGCTCGCCGCCTACACCGGACGCCGTCCGCCAACCACCGAGGCCACACGATGACCCCAAGCCTCGACCTTGTCGCGCTCGACCCGGGTGGTCTCGGTCACCGACACCACCCGGAACCCCGCGAGTCGCCCTGACGAGATCGCGGTGGCTGCTACGACCCCTCGGCCCGGCCCTGCCGTTCATCGCCGGTGTCGAGGAAGCGATCGATGTAGGCCGACGGTCCGAGGGTGCTTTCGCGCATGAGCGAGAGGGTCTCATCGCCCTCACCGAGGGCAGCACCGGTCCGCTGTCGATCACCGTGAACGCGGCGCCCAGCGTGGGCCCGACCGTGGCCGCCGCCACGGCACCGGCGTCGCGGCGTGACCGTGAGGCGCGGACCTCGTCTGTAGCGGCTCCTGGTATCCATGTGACCAGAGCGCCATCCGGTCCCGGCGTCGCGGGACGCCACGCGGGCACGAGATGGAAGGTTCGTTCGGAGTCACCCGGGCGCGGTCGCCGGACGAGAGTCCCTCGGGAAGCCAGCGATCACCAGGCGGGGATCCGTGCCGAGCCCCGCAATGAGCTCCCCGGCAACGGTCGGGCCGACGTGGCCGTCGCTCGGTCGCGACGTCGGGGGGCGCCGGTGAGCCGGCAAGGCGTGTGGGGGATCAGGGTCGGCCGGTCAGTGGGTCGAGAGCACGCTCTTCAGCGTCGCCACGGTCAGTCCGAGCACGAGGGCCATGACCCCGAAGACGAGCGACGTCGCGCGAGACCGTCCGCTCCCTCGTTCGACGAGGTAGACGACGCCGCCGATGATCATCGCGAGCACGAACGGCACCGCCTGCTGCTCGATGTCGTCAGGGAACAGCAGGACTGACACGCTGGCCATCGCGGCGACGAACGCTGCCCCGGCGAGCTCGGACAGAGCCTGGAGGCGATCCCACTTGCCGAGCGGCCCCCTGCGGAGGCCCTGTGTCGCCAAGCGGAAGGCGAACCAGTGCGCGAGCGCCAAGCCGATCGCCGTCCCCCACAGGATCGCAGCCAACTCCCGGCCAACCGGCCCCTGAACCGGCTCATCGGCATCGTCATGCCCTGTCGGGAGCGCCGCGAGCTCGGCCAGGAGAACGATCGACAGGTACAGGACCATCGCCATCGCGTCCCGCCAGATGCGTCGACGCTCGGCGGCGTCAGCGTCGAGCTCCAGCTGCTCAGGCGTCATGCGCTGCTCGTTCGTCGGGTCGCCCGTGCCCGCCCGGGCAAACTTCGGGACGCAGCGGTCGCGAGGCCGGAACTCGCCCACGCCACCGGGCCGGAGACGGTCTTCGGGAGTAGAGCCGAGAGCCCGCCGGCACGCCACCGACACCGGGTACCCGGGGAGGACGTCATCGTCGCGCTCAGGATCCGTACACGGGATCCCGACCTCGGTCGCGGGTGCGCTTCCACGTCGCGTCGGCGGCGATGCTCAGGGCGAGGATGGCCAGGAGGGCGGCGGCCGTCGCCGGTTCCTCGACCAGGGTCGTCAGCGCGAACGTCGCCAGCACGATCACCGTGCTCAGAACGGCCAGCACCAGCAGCCACGCGCTCGCGCCCGTCTCGTCCCGGACCCGGAGGTGGGCGGTGGCGATCATGGCGAAGACGCACAGGGCGATGGCACTGCCGATCGAGGCGATCGCCGTGAGGTCGAAGCCGGCCGCCAGCACGATGGCGATGGCGGCGGTCAGCAACAGGCCGGCCGGGGCCCGCCCGCGCCAGGCGCGGCCGAGGGCGGGCGGGAACTGGCCCTTGGCCGCCATCTCCTCGCACAGGCCCGCCGCCGGGTACAGGCCGGCGTTGGTGGCGCCGGCCGTGGCGAACAGGGCCGTGACCGTCATGAGCCAGTAGCCCGCCCGGCCGAGGACCGGCTCGGCGGCGACCGCCAGGGCCGTGCCCCCGGAGTCGATGACCTCGTCGACCGTGAGGGTGCCGAACACCCCGAGGGACACCGCCACGTAGATCACGGTGGCGATGCCGAGCGCCAGGTAGATGGCCCACGGCAGCTCGCGCCCGGGGTCCCGCAGGTCCTTGGCCGTGAACGTGATCACGCCGAAGCCGAGGAACGCGAAGAACGTCAGCGCCACGCTCGACACGATGTCCCGCAACGACGGGTACGCGGAGAACGCCAGCAGGTCGAGGTCGATGTTCGCCAGCGTCGTGACCGCGAACACGGTGAGGATGCCCAGCACCACGATGACGACCACGGTCTGGGCCCGGGCGACCGCCTGTGACCCGAGGACGTTGAGCAGCGCCATCACCACCACCGCGAGCACCGCGAACACCGGCACCCACCCCTCGCCGCCGTCGGCGAACGCCGTACTGGCGTAGCTGCCGAACGACACCGCCACCATCCCGGTCACGATGGCGTTGGCGGCCAGGATCAGCCAGGCGACTACGCCCGTCGTGTGCCCGTTGCCGAACCCCCGGGTCACGTACTCCAGCAACCCACCTGCGGACGGGTAGCGGGCGCCGAACTTGGCGAACGAGTAGCCCTGCAGCCCGGCGACCGCGCCGGCGATCAGGAACGAGACCCACACGGCCGCGCCGGCCACCTCGCCGGCCGAACCGAGCAGGGCGAAGATGCCGGCGCCCACCATGGCGCCGACGCCGATGAAGGCGGCCTGGCGGATCGTCAGCGTGGTCGCCGGCGGTCCCTGCCCGGCCTCGGTCGTCATCCCCATGCCATCCCCTCGGTGGCAGTGGACGGCTCCGGCTCCGGCAGCCGGACCATGCGGAACGATGTGATCAGCCCGGCCAGGGCGGCGAGCAGCGGCACGATCAGCGCCACCTGCAGTGCGCGGGGCCGGGCGTCGGTGTTGATGCGGATGATCTCGTCCCGGACATCCTCGGACTCGCCCGTCAGCAGGTCCTCGAGCTGGCTGTTGGTCATGACCTCGGCGTCGTCGTCCAGCGCGTCGGCCACGCGCTGCTGGTCGTCGGCGGGGAGCACCGAGCTGTCCTCCGCCATGGCGGTGAAGGTGAACGACAGCGTCGCCAGCATGATGGCGCCGGCGAACGCCAGGCCTAACGAGAGGCCGAACGAGCCGGCGGCCGAGTTGACCCCGGCGGCCTCGCTGACCCGCTCCTCCGACACCGGGGCCAGCGTGTAGTTGTTGAGCTGGGAGACCAGCAGGCCCAGCCCCGCGCCCGTGACGACGAGCGGGAGGACGAACGCCCAGCCCGAGTCGGCCCGGGGGACGGTCGGTAGCAGGACCACGAGGCCGGCCGACAGGAGGGCGAAGCCCGCCCGGATGATGCTGCTGGGCCTGCGGTCGCCGGCCTTGCGGCCAGCGAGCAGCGCCGTGCCGAACATGGTGAGCGACAGCGGGGCGAGCGAGAGGCCCGCCCGCATCGCGTCGTACTCGAGCACCATCTGGAAGTAGATCGGCAGGGCGATCATCGTGCCGCCGAGCGCCACCTGCTGCGCGGTCTGCCCGGAGATCCCGAAGCGGAAGACCTCCGACCGGAACAGGTCGGCGTCGAGCAGCGTCGGGCGGCCCCGCCGCTTGCCGTGCACGAGCCAGCGGACCAGCGCACCCAGCGCCACCACGCCGATGAGCAGCAGCGCACCGACCGCCTCGCCGCCCTCCTGCCACACCAGGATCCCCAGCACGATGCCGCCCATGCCGAGCACGGACAGCACCGCGCCGATCGGGTCGACGGCCCGGGGCCCGGTGTAGGGCACGTCGCGCACGAGCCCGATGCCCGACAGCACGATGCCGATGATCACCACCTCCAGCAGGAAGGCGACCCGCCACGACAGGTACGTGGTGATGAACCCGCCCACCAGGGGCCCGACGGCCGCGGCCACCGCGGCGGCCGCCCCCACCAGGGCGTAGACCTTCCGCTGTGCCGCCCCCTCGAAGTTGCCGTGGATGAGGGACTGCATGGCGGGAAGCAGCAGCGAGGCCCCGAGCCCGCCGATGATCGCCCAGAACACGATGATGGCGGTCAGCCCCTGGGCGAGCGTCATGGCCAGGGCGCCGGTGGCGTAGGCGAGCAGGCCGAGAACGTAGGCCCGCTTGCGCCCGAACAGGTCGCCCACCTTGCTGCCGATGAGGATGAACGCGGCGGACACCAGCGCCTCCAGCGCGATCGCCGACTGGACGCCGCTGACGGTCGTGCCGAGGTCCCGGACCACGGCGGAGATCGACACGTTCATCAGCGACGTGTCGACGACCAGCACGAACATCGCCATGGCCAGCAGGAGCCCGAGGTGGCGCGGGCTCCCCCTGGCCGGCGGGGTGACGCCGGTGCCCAGCCGCTCTGTCACGTCACCCGAGCGCCCGGGCCTTGGCCCGCTGGAACTCGTCTTCGGTGATCACACCGCTGTCGCGCAGCTCGGCCAACTTGGTGATCTCGCCCGCCGTGCCACCGCCGTCGCCGCCCGCGACGCTCTGCACGTACTCGCGGAACTCCGCCTCCCGGGCCGTTGCCTCGCGGACGGCGTGGTCCTGCATCTTGTGGCCCCGGGCGATCAGGTACACGAAGACGCCCAGGTAGGGCAGCACGATGATGAAGATCGACCACAGGGCCTTGCCCCAACCCGACAGGTCGGGGCTGCGGAAGATGTCGCCGAAGATGGCGAACAGCAGCCAGATCCAGACGACGAACAGGAAGAACCACAGCATCGACCAGAAGACCTGGCCGGTGCCGAACTCGGCAGCCAGCATGTTTCACGTACCTCCGTGGGTCAGTCGTTGGGTTCGGCTTCCAGCGCGGCGCGGGCCCGGGCGTTGGCCTCGCGGTCGGCGTCCGTGACGGTGGGCCACCGCAGGTCGAGGCCCTCGATCACGTCGGCCACGACCGCGGCCACCAGCGCTTGCAACACGTGCTTGTGGTCGGCCGGGATGACGTGCCACGGCGCCCACGGGGTGGAGGTGGCCGTGAGGGCGTCCTCGTAGGCGGCCATGTACTCGGCCCAGCGCTCCCGCTCCGTCACGTCGGCGGCGTTGAACTTCCACAGCTTCCCGGGCTTGTCGAGCCGGGCCATGAAGCGCCGCTTCTGCTCGGCCCGGGAGACGTGGAGGAAGAACTTGACGACCTTGGTGCCGTTGCGGTCGAGGTGGCGCTCGAAGGCGCTGATGTCGTCGTAGCGGTCGGCCCAGAAGGCCGGCCCGCGCTGCCCCCGGGGGAGGTGCTGGCGGTCGAGCCAGTCGGGGTGGACCTTGATGGCCACCACCTCCTCGTAGTGCGACCGGTTGAAGATGCCGATCCGGCCCCGCTCGGGCACGGCCTTCGACGTGCGCCACAGGAACGTGTGGTCGAGCTCCTCGCTGGACGGCCTCTTGAACGACACCACGTCCACGCCCTGGGGGTTGACCCCGGACATCACGTGCTTGATCGTCGAGTCCTTGCCGGCTGCGTCCATCGCCTGGAACACGACGAGGACGGCGTAGGTGTCGCTCGCCCACAGCAGCTCCTGGGCGTCGGCGAGTCGCTCGACGCCCCGGGCGAGGAACTCCTTGGCCGCGGTGTCGAGCTCGTGAGCGGTCAGGCCTGCGTACTCGCCGCCGCCGGTCCAGCTGGTCGGCCGGCCGGCGAGGCCGGCGGCCGACCCCGGCTCGACCCTCAGGTCGCGCAGGACCAGGTCACGGGTCGTCGGGGCGGGCTCGGTGTCGGCCATCAGGCCCCCTCGGGATCGATCCGCCGCAGCGCGAACTTCCCCGCCTCGGTCAGCACGACGTAGGCGCCGACGGCCACCACGCAGGCCCGCCACTGGTCGCCGCCCAGCTCGACCGTGTCGAAGATGCGCTGCAGCGCCGTCACCGTCGTGACCAGCAGCGTCAGGGCCACCGCTGTCAGCATCAGCAGGTTGAAGCGCCCGTTGGCGATCGTCTCGCGGCGGAGCACGCTCCGGCGCGGGTCCCGCCATTCCAGCGCCGCGGCCACGTGCAGCAAGGACGTGGTGACCAGGCCCATCGTGGTGGCGACGGCCAGCCCGTAGCGGTCCTCGCCCCAGGACACCACGGCCAGCGTGCCGGCGGCGATGAGCAGGCCGGCCACGCCCAGCCGCACGCCGAGCGCCCGCGGGATGACCGGTTCGTCCGGCGACCTGGGACGCCGCTGCATGAGCCCGGTGCTGGGCGCGTCGAAACCGAGCCCGACGGCGAGGAGCACGTCGATGGCGAAGTTGATCCACAGGATCTGCAGCGGCAGCAGGGGCACGCCGTCGGCGATCTCGAACACGCCGGCGCCGACGAAGGTGAGGATGAACCCGGCCAGCATGATCATCTGGACCCGGACGTACTTCATCAGGTTGTCGTAGAGGCCCCGGCCGCCCTCGACCGCGGCCACGATCGTGGCGAAGTTGTCGTCCGTGAGGATCATGTCGCCGGCGTCCTTGGTGACCTCGGTGCCGGTGATCCCCATCGCCACGCCGATGTCGGCGCGGGCCAGCGCCGGCGCGTCGTTCACGCCGTCGCCTGTCATGGCGACGATGTTGCCCTGCTGCTTGAGGATGCTGACCAGGCGCACCTTGTCCTCGGGGGCGACCCGGGCGACCACGCCGATCTCGCCGACCTGGGCGTGGAGATCCTCGTCGGGGAGCGCGGCGAACTCCGCCCCGGTCAGCGCCCGTCCCTCGATGCCGAGCTGGCCGGCGATGGCGGCCGCGGTGGTGGCGTGATCGCCGGTGATCATCCGCACCCGGATCCCGGCGTCCTTGCACAGGGCGATGGCGTCCTTGGCCTCCTTGCGGGGCGGGTCGACGATGCCGACGAGGGCGAGGAGCTCCAGCTCCGACACGAGGGTCAGCAGGTCGCCCCGCGGGTCGAACGACGTGGGGTCGAAGTCCCGCCGCGCCACGGCCAGGACCCGCAAGCCCTCGCCGGCCATGCGGTCGTTCTCGCCCAGCGCCCGCTCGCGGCCTTCGGCGTCGATCGGCTCGGTGGTCCCGT
>DASSGC010000446.1:0-25225 GCA_035693765.1 Acidimicrobiales bacterium | reverse complement strand
AACAGCCGCACGATCCCGGGCCCGACGGTCACCGAGGCGAGCGACCTCACCGGCAAGGTGCAGTTGCGCGGCCTGCCGGCCGGCCAGCACGTCTTCTACCGCGTGACCTTCGCCGACCCACACGACCTCTCGCTGGTCTCCGAGCCGGTCGTCGGCCACCTGCGGACCCCCTCGCGGCAGCGGGGCGACGTGAGCTTCGTCTGGTCGGGCGACACCGCCGGCCAGGGCTGGGGCATCGACGAGAGCCGAGGCGGCATGCGCATCTACGAGACCATGCGCCAGCTCACCCCCGACCTGTTCGTCCACTCCGGCGACACCATCTACGCCGACGGCCCCCTCCAGGAGTCGGTGCCGCTCCGCGACGGGACCGTGTGGCGCAACCTCGTCACCCCGGAGAAGGCCAAGGTCGCCGAGACCCTCGCCGAGTTCCGCGGCAACTTCCGCTACAACCTCCTCGACGCCAACGTCCGCCGGTTCAACGCCGATGTCCCGGTGATCGCCCAGTGGGATGATCACGAGACCGCCAACAACTGGTACCCCGGCGAGACGCTCACCGACGCCCGGTACACGCTCACCGACGCCAGCACCCTCGCCGCCCGGGCCAACCAGGCCTTCCACGAGTACTTCCCCACCACGCAGACCCACCAGGAGCCCGGGCGCGTCTACCGCAAGCTGTCGTACGGGCCCAGCCTCGACCTCTTCGTGATCGACCTGCGCACCTACCGGGCGCCCAACAGCGCCAACGACCAGGCCGTGGCGGGCGACGCCACCGCCGTCCTCGGCGAGCGGCAGCTCGCGTGGCTGCAGCGGGAGCTCGCGACCTCGCAGGCGACCTGGAAGGTGATCTGCAGCGACATGCCCGTCGGGCTCGTCGTCCCCGACGGCGCGGCCTCCGAGGCGGTCGCCCAGGGCCGGCCCGAGGCGCTCGGGCGGGAGCTGGAGGTCGCCGCCCTCCTGTCGTCCATCAAGCAGCACGGCGTCCAGAACGTGGTCTGGCTCACGGCCGACGTCCACTACTGCGCAGCGCACCACTACGACCCGGCCCGCGCCGTGTTCACCGACTTCCTCCCGTTCTGGGAGTTCGTCACGGGTCCGCTCCACGCCGGCACGTTCGGACCGAACGCGCTCGACACGACGTTCGGCCCCGAGGTCCGCTTCCAGAAGGCGGCCGACCATCCCAACCAGCCGCCGTCCGACGGCAACCAGTTCTTCGGCCACGTCGCCATCGACCGCGACACCGAGGCGATGAGGGTCCGGTTGATCGACGTCAACGGTGCCGTGCTCCACGTCGAGGAGCTCGCGCCTCAGCGCTGAGGTGCCTGCCACCGGGAGCCGGCGTCGTCTCCCGGTGGCAATCCCCCGGGACCGCGCCACGGCGAGACCCGGAGGGCCGAAGGTCCTGAACCGGACACCGAGGTCGTCCAGGCCGTCGAGTTCGAGACCGACGACCCGGCGATGCAGGGCGAGATGACGTCGAGGACGGCTCGCCGTAGCGGCCGGAGGCGGGCGGCCCGTGCCGGACCCGCGTCGCGCTCCGGGGGAGCTGGCAGCTTCGCTCACCGCCACGTTGCCCAGGTCGACAGATGTGCGAGGGAGTCACGTAGCTGGACGAGGGCGTCGGCTGCCATCGCGTGGGCCGCCCAGCGTTCGGCCTCGGTGTCCGCGGACCACTCGCCGAGTGCACGCCGGGCCTGGAGGGAGAACCAGCCGAGGAGCGCGGCGAGCCACTTGCCGAAGTCGCGCTCTGAGAGACGTTCGATGTCGCCGCCGGCATCGGAGTAGCCGGTGAGGAAGGCGTCGAAGGGCGCTCGGCGAGGCTCCGGTCGGCCGGACCAACGCAGTGCCGCCTCCACGGCCTCGAGGCGGGGATGGCAATGGCCGCAGTCGTCCCAGTCGAGCACTGCGGGCGCACCGTCCACGGCGAGTGCGTTCTCCGGTTTGTGATCGCAGTGGCTGAAGACCCACGCGCCTGCAAGCCGATCAGCCGCTGCGACGATGGCGAGGGCGTCGGGGACCAGCGCCGTGGCCTCCTGCCCCAGCCGGCCGAGGGACGGCGACCTGAGCAGCCGGTCAGCGACCTCGGCCGGCTCGACATCCCACCAGCGGATCGATCCGGTCGGCGCGCTCGACCATGCGGTGCCGGCGTGTTGGATCGCGTGGAGCGAGGCGCCGGCAGCCCTCAGCATGTCCGGCTCGGGAGAGGTGATCTTGCTGCCGTCGAGCCAACGGTGGACCCGAACGGCACAGACGTGATCACGGCTTCCCTCCAGCGGGACGACGATCTCACCGTCCTCGGCGGGTACGGGCTCGGCCATGGCGATGATTCCGTGATCGAACACCCGCATCTCGAACGCAGCAGCACGTCGGCGGGGCACGAGATGCTCCGGGGTGTCGTGCGAGAGCTCCTTGACGACGAACGCCCCTGCAGGTGTGTCGAACCGCCAGACGCGGTTCGCACTCCCGGCCATCGGTTGCACGGCGACGTCCTCGACGGCCCCGAGTCCGAAGGCAGCTGTCACCGATCGGACGAACGCATCCACCCGCCCATCGTGCCCGGGTCGACCGGCCGTCCAGCGGCCGGGACCAGCGATCGTTCCCCTACGCGTCCGGGCAGCAGCGGAAGAGGAAGCTCGCGACCGCCTTCGGGTAGTAGAGCCGATCCGGCCGGAACAGGTGGTGTACCCGGACGGCGGTGCCTCGCTCCGTCCCCGCCCGCGCACCTCGACGACGAGCACGCGGCGCGGCGCGAAGAACTCGAGCAGGCGTCGTCTCGGTCACGCATCCGGGCTCGCCAGCGAGACGGCACGCCGCACGAACTCGGCGAAGGCCTCGGGGCGCTCGCGGTGCGCCATGTGGCTGGCGCCGGGGACCTCCACGACCTCGGCCCCGATCGTCACGGCGATGTTCCGCAGGGCGGCGACGAGCGGCGGGCTCGACGCCCCGCCGACGCCGACGATGCAGGGCACCGACAGCTCGTGCAGGTCGAACTGCCGGACGAGCGATGCGGACGCCTCCTCGACGAAGCGGATCCGCCGGCTCCGTCGGTCTGCCGACCCGGTCAGGTCGCGCCTCGACCGCTCGATGGCATCGGTCAGATGCTCCCTGTGGCCCACCGGCGAGCCGGGCAGCCACAGCATCGCGGTCTCCCAGATGCCGATGCCGGTGACGAGATCCGGGCGCCGGATCGCCGCGGCGATGGCGACGAGCCCGCCCCAGCTGTGCCCGACCACGACGCTCGGGCGGTCGTCGAGCACACCGACGAGGTCATCGACATGGGTGTCGAGGTCGATGGGCGTGAGCCCGGCGCTCGTCGCCCAGCCGCGCCGTGTGTAGGCCGTCACGTCGAGGTCGCCGAGCCCTCGTCGCACGGCGTCGAAGCTCGCAGCCCGGTCTCGCGTGCCGTGCACGAGCACCACGCGGGAGGCTGCTCCCCGCGTCGTGGCCCCGTCGCCTCGTATCGGGCGACGGTCCGGAAGGGTCGGCGGCGGCGTGGCAGCGTCCATAAACTCTAGATATTTTAGCCACCGGGCAGGCGCCGAGCGACGGCGCTCCACGAGAGCGAGCGCCACCGGACCGCGGGCGACGCCGAGACGCACAGCGACCCGCGACGGCCGCATCGCTGCTCGCCATGGTCGCCGCGCTGCCGGCCGGGTGCGTGCGTTGCGATAAACATCTAGAGATTTGAACCTCGCGCTCGGCTACAGTCGTGCGCATGGACTTCGGGCTCAGCGACGAGCAGCGCGAGCTCGTCGCGTCGTGCGCCAGGCTGCTGGCGAAGCAGTCGCCGCCCGAGCGGGTGCGCGCGGCCGAGCCCGGGGGCCTCGACGAGGCGCTGTGGCGTGCCCTGCACGAGGTGGGGATCGTGACCATGGCGGTCGGTGAGGCCCACGGCGGCTGGGGGGCCGGCCTGCTGGACGCCGCGCTCGTGGCCGAGGAGGTGGGGCGGACCCTGGCGGCGGCCCCGGTGATCGAGGCGCAGGTCGCGGCGCGGCTGCTGGCCGGCGTGGGCAGCCCTGCCGCCGCCGACGTGCTGGCCGAGGTGCTGGAGCACGGCCGGCTCGTCACCATTGCCGCCCGCCCGGCGCGAGCGGGTGTGGCGACGCTGGTGCCGGCCGGCGCCGTCTGCGACGCGTGCGTCGTGCTGGACGGCGGCCGCCTCGTCCTGGAGTCCGTGGCCGGCAGGTCACGGCGGCCGGTCGCGAACCTGGCCGGCGCGCCGCTGGCCGACCTGGAGCTGACGTCGTCGGTCGAGCTGGCCGCCGGCGCCGCCGCCGAAGAGCTCTTCGAGGGCGCGGTCGACGAGTGGCTGGTGCTGACGGCGGCCGCCCTCGTCGGCATGGGTGCCGCGGCCCACGAGATGATCTGCGGCTACGCACGCGAGCGCCGGGCGTTCGGGGCGCCGATCGGTTCGTTCCAGGGGGTCTCGCACCCCCTGGCGGACGACGCCGCCAACCTCGACGGCGCGCAGCTGCTGGTGCGCAAGGCGGCCTGGACGCTCGATCGGCGGGGTCCGAGAGGCCGCGAGCTCGCGGCGATGGCGTTCGCGTTCTCGTCCCGCGCGGTCGCGGCGGCGACCTACGACGCGGTGCACTTCCACGGGGGGTACGGGTTCATGCTCGAGCACGACGCCCAGCTCTTCTACCGCCGGGCCCGCGGCTGGGCGCGCGTGTGGGGCGACGCCGAGGCCGCCGACCGGCGAGCCGCGCAGGCCCGCTACGGCGCACCGGGCGGTGGCCGCTGATGGACTTCGAGCACGACCCCGCCACGGAGGCGTTCCGCGCGGAGGTGCGCGCCTTCCTGGCCGAGCACCTGCCGCCCGAGCTCGAGGACCACCTCTATGCCACCGGCGCCTACCACGACGACGACTTCGTCCGCTCCCTCGGCGCGCGGAACTGGATCGCACCCGAATGGGAGCGGGAGGACGGCCAGGTCCCTCTCGACCACATGCGGGTCCACGTCCTGACCGAGGAGCTGACCAGGGTCGAGGCGCCCATCCACGCCAGCGCCACCTCGGTCATGGTCGCCCGGGTCATCCGGGCGATCGGCTCGGACTGGCTGCGGGACCTGGTGGTCCCCGCGGTGCTGCGGGGCGAGACGACCATCGCCCTCGGGCTGTCCGAGCCCGAGGCCGGCTCGGACGTGGCCGCGGTCCGGACCCGGGCCCGGCGCGCCGGCGACGGCTGGGTGATCGACGGCCAGAAGATGTTCACCACCAGCGGGCACCTCGCCGACTACGTCTTCCTCCTCACCCGCACGGACCCGGGCAGCGAGCGCCACCGGGGCCTGACGACCTTCCTCGTGCCGACGGACAGCGCCGGGATCGAGGTGCAGCCCGTCCACACGGTCTCCGGCGAGCGGACGAACATCACCTTCTACGGCGAGGTCCGCCTCGACGACCGCTGGCGGATCGGCGAGGTCGGCCAGGGGTGGGGGGCGCTCATGCTCGCCATGCAGGAGGAGCACTCGGCGCCGTTCGGGCCGCACCTCGACCGGTTCGTCGGGCTGGTGGAGGAGTGGGCGGCCGCCGAGGAGGACGGCACCGGGGCCCGGCCGCTCGACCGCGACGAGGTCCGCCAGCGCCTGGTCCGGGCCGCCACCGACCGCGAGGTGGGCCTGCTCCTCGACGCCCGCGTCTCCTGGATGGAGGCCAACGGGGAGCCACCGGTGGCCGAGGGGTCGATGACGAAGCTGTTCAACACCGAGGCGCTCGTGCGGGCCGCCGAGGACCTCCTCGCGCTGATGGGTCCCGACGGCCTGCGCACCCGGGGCGACGCCACCGCGGTGCTCGGCGGGCGGATCGAGCAGGCGATGCGCTTCTCGATCGGGGCGACCATCCAGGCCGGCACGAGCGAGATCCACCGCAACATCATCGCCAACTTCCGCTGCCGACTGCCCCGCGGCTGACGGCGGTCAGAGCGATTCCGTGCCGAGGAGCTCGAGGGCGTTGTCGCGCATGATCTTCCGCACCTCGGTCTCGTCGAAGCCGTGGAGCTCCTTGACGAAGTCGAGCGGCTCGGCGAGGCCCTCGCCGTGGGGCCAGTCGGAGCCGAACAGGACGCGCTCGACGCCGATGAGGTCGGCCAGCGCCCGGATGTCCTCCTCGTAGTACGGGGTCACCCAGACGTTCCTGCGCAGCGTCTCCAGCGGGTCGTCCTCGAAGGCCCACGGCGTCTGGTTCGCCTGCTTCTTCAACCGCTTCACCAGGAGCGCCACCCAGGCGGAGCCGTTCTCGATGCTGGCGACGCGCAGGCTGGGGTGGCGGTGGAAGACCCCGTGGACCAGCAGGGAGGCGACGGTGTCGTGGATCGCCCGGTCGGCCACCAGCACCTGGCCGAGGGGGTCGCTCCTGCCGAAGCCGAACGTGTCGTTGGCGCCCCAGGCGGACGCGAACCGGCGGTGGTAGCCGCTGTCGCCGAGGTGGAACGCGACCGGGACCGACGCCTCGGCCAGGCGGGCCCAGACGGGATCGTGGGCGCGGTCGCCGAGCGACCGGGACGAGCCGTGGTCCCCGGGGACGGGCGCGGGTCGGACGTGCACGGTGCGGGCGCCGCGATCGATGAGGCTGTCGACCTCGGCGAGCGCCGCGTCCGGATCGGCGAGGGAGAGCATGGGCGCGGCGATGATGCGGCCCTCGCCGCCGAAGCCCCAGTCGTCCTCGAGCCACCGGTTGAACGCGGCGAGGCTCGCCATCGTGGCGGGGATGTCGTCCCGCAGTGCCTCCTCGACGCCGCAGCCCAGCGTCGGGAAGAGCAGGACGGCGCCGAGGCCCTGGCGCTCGGCGACGGCGGTGCGGGCGGCGCGGTCCTGGTACTCGGGCTTCAGCGGCTCGACCTGCATGAGGGTGCGCGGATCGACGCCCTCGGGGATCTCGCCCCGGAAGAGCAGGTCGAGGCACCCGGGGACGATGATCGGGTCGAAGGTGGGGTTCGGGACGAACTGGTTGACGCGGCCGCCCATCAGCAGGTGCGTCCGCTTGCCCTCGGTGACCGGCTTGACGCCCCGGTGCTTGAACCTCGGGTCCAGGTGCCGGGTGAAGGCGTCGAGAGGCTCGTAGTAGTGGTTGTCGGCATCGATCGGTGCGAAGTCCAGGTCCATGTCGCCTCCCGTGCGCGGCCGCGGAGTGAAGGTGCGGAGTCGGCTGCGGTGTGAAGTGCCGCTTTCCAATCAGCACACTAGCGCTTTCCGAGGGTGACGACATAGCCTCCGATATCTAGATATTTGCGGCCGTCGACCTCGGCGCGGCGAGAGGAGCAGAGGGTGGAACAGGTCCTCGCAGGGGTGCGGGTGCTCGACCACGGGCGGCTCGTTGCCGCGCCGTGGTGCGGCGCCTTCGGGCACGCGCGGTGGTCTGCGTGACCGCGACCGCCGTCGACGCCGGTGACGACCTGCCGCTCACCGTGCCCGCCCTCCTCGCGGCGCGGGCCGCCGCCCGCGGCGACCACGCGCTGCTCGTCTGCGACGGCGAGACCCTCTCCTACGCCGACGCGGCGGCGCGCTCCGCCGCGCTGGCGAAGGGCCTGCTCGACCGCGGCGCGGGCCGCGGGACCCACGTAGGGCTGCTCCATCCGAACGGCTCCGGCTTCGTGGTGGGCTGGTTGGCCGCGGCCCGGGTCGGCGCGGTCGCCGTTCCGCTGAGCACCTTCTCGACCAGTGCCGAGCTGGGCACCCTGCTCCGCGCGGCCGACATCGAGCACCTGCTCGCCACGACCTCGTTCCGCGGCCGCGACTACGCCGCCGCGCTGCGGGAGGCGGTGCCGGGCCTCGACCTCGCGGCGGCGCCGCCGCTGCACGCGGCGTCGGCGCCGGCGCTGCGACACATCGCCCTCGACGGCGAGGCCCCCGGCGTCGCCGGCGAGTGGACGGCCGCGGCCCTCGTCGACGCCGGTGCGGCGGTCGACGACGACGTCCTCTCCGCCGCCGAGCGGGGCGTCCGGCCCGCGGACCGGATGGTGATCGTCCACACGTCCGGCTCCACCAGCGAGCCGAAGGGCGTGATCCACCAGCACGGCCCGCTCATCCGCCACCTCGACAACCTCAACCAGTTGCGCCGCTACACCGACGACGAGATCCTGTTCTCGAACTCCCCGTTCTTCTGGATCGGCGGGTTCGCGTACAGCCTGCTCGGGACGCTGGTCGCGGGGGCGACGCTGGTCTGCTCCAACGCCACCGACGCGGCGGCCACGCTCGACCTGCTCGAGCGCGTGCGGCCGACGATGGTGAACGGGTTCGCCGCCGCGGTCGCCCACCTGGCCGAGGACCCGTCGTTCCCCGGCCGCGACCTGAGCTCGATCCGCCGGGGCAACCTCTGGCCGATCATGCCGGCGGCCGTGCGCCCCGCCGACCCCGAGCTGCGGCACAACATGCTGGGCATGACCGAGGCCGGCAGTGTCTGCCTGGCCAGCGACGACGAGGGCGACCAACCCGAGCACCGCCGCGGGTCCTTCGGGCGGCCGGTGCCCGGCCTGGAGGCGAGGATCGTCGACCCCGACACGGGGAAGGAGTGCGAGACCGGGCGGGTCGGCGAGCTGTGGCTCCGGGGCCCGTTCCTGATGGAGGGCTACTACGGCCGCGAGCGGCACGAGACCTTCACGCCCGACGGCTGGTACCGCACTGGCGACCTCTTCCACACCGACGCGGACGGCTTCTTCTACTTCACCGGGCGGCAGGGCGACATGATCAAGACCGCCGGCGCCAACGTGTCACCCCGCGAGGTCGAAGCCGCGATCGCCGACGTGACGGGTCTCGTCGCCCACGTCGTCGGCGTGGACGACCCGGGGCGGGGGCAGGTCGTGGCCGCCGCGCTGCGAGTGCCGGCGGGCGGGGCGGCACCCGCCACCGAGGAGCTCCGGTCGAGGCTCCGCGAGCGGCTGTCCGCGTACAAGGTGCCGCGACGGTTCCTGGTGATGGCCGACGACGAGGTCCCCATGCTGTCGAGCGGCAAGCTGGACGCCCGTGCCCTGAAGGAACGGTTCCGTGACGGCTGAGAGAGTGCGCGGACAGGTCACGTCGTTGCCGGTCACCGCGCTGCATTCCCGGTCGGCCGAGCTGTCGAGCTGGTGCTTCCCTGCCCAATCGCCACGCGTAGGCCGTGGCGAGCGCCCTGTCCGCTCGGCCTGTGAGCCGATGACGTTCCCGCGGCTGCTGCGCCGGAACCGGGACGAGCACGGGTCCAAGGCGGCGCTGGTCACCGACGGCCGCTCGGTCACCCACGGAGAGCTCGACGCCGAGAGCCGATCCCTGGCGGCGCGGCTCGTCGCGGCCGGCGTCGGCAAGGGTGCCCGGGTCGGCCTCCTGCTCCCCAACGGCATCGAGTGGGCGGTGGCCGCGGCCGCCGTGGCGCGCGTGGGCGGTGTCCTCGTGCCGCTGAGCACGCTGCTGCGGCCGCCCGAGCTGGAGGCGCAGCTCCAGGTCGCGGGCGTGACCCATCTCGTGGCGGCGCCGTCGTTCCGGGGCCGCTCCTACCTCGACGACCTCGAGGCCGTCGCCCCGGGGGTGGTCGAGGCGACCGGGGCCGGCCGCCGCCACCCGCGCCTGCCGTTCCTGCGCCACGTGTGGCTCGCCGGCGATCTGCCGCGACCGGCGGTCGACGGCACGCTCGTGGCCGGCCTCGAGGACGCGGTCCGGCCGGCCGACGACCTCGCCGTCCTGTTCACCTCCGGCAGCCGAGGCACGCCGAAGGGCACGATCCACACGCACGGCGGCGGCCTCGGCGCGGTGGCGTCGAGCCTGGAGGCGCGGTGCGTCGGCGCCGACGAGCGCCTGTACATCCCCATGCCGTTCTTCTGGACCGGCGGCTTCTCGGCCGGCCTGCTCACCGCGCTCGTCGCCGGGGCGACGCTGATCACCGAGGCGGTTTCGGAGCCCGAACGCACGCTCGACCTGCTCGAACGTGAGCAGGTGACGCTGTTCCGGGGCTGGCCCGACCAGGCGGCCCGCCTGGCGTCGCACCCGCGGTTCGCCACCGCCGACCTGGCGAGCCTCGGGCCGGGGAGCCTGCCCGCGGTGCTACCGCCCGAGCGGCGGCCGGCGCCGGGGGCGCGCGCCAACCTGTTCGGGATGACCGAGACCTTCGGGCCCTACTGCGGCGCCCGCCTCGATGTCGACCTGCCCGAGAGCGGGCGCGGGAGCTGCGGGCGGCCGTTCGACGGCGTGGACGTCCGCATCGTCGTGCCCGGGTCGCGCGCGGCGTGCGCGCCCGGTGAGATCGGCGAGATCCACGTGCGGGGCCGCAACGTGATGCGCGGCATCTGCGGCCGGACCCGCGACGCCACGTTCGACCGGGACGGCTACTACCCGACCGGTGATCTCGGCTCGCTCGATGCCGGCGGCTACCTCCGGTACGACGGGCGCGTCGACGACATGTTCAAGGTGAACGGCGCGACCGTGTACCCCGCCGAGGTCGAGGCGGCCATCCGCGCCATCGACGGGGTGCGGCAGGCGCACGTCACCGACGTCCCGACCGGCGACGGTGCCCGCGCGGTCGGCGTCCTCGTCGTGTCGGACGCGCCGCCGGAGGAGCTCGTCGCCGCCGCCCGCGCCCGGTTGAGCGCCTTCAAGGTGCCCACCTGCTGGGTGACGACCGCCTCGGCCGCCGACGTGCCGCTGACCGCCACCGCCAAGGTCGACAAGGCGGCGCTCCAGGCCCTGCTGCAGCGCGGCGGCCGGCAGGCGGGAGCGACCTGATGCCGCCCCGGGAGAAGCCACAGCGGATCGCGGACGAGCTCCGCGCCGCGATCGTGTCCGGCGAGCTGGCGGACGGCGACTCGCTGGGCCACGAGCCCGATCTCGTCGAGCGGTTCGGCGTGTCGCGGCCGTCGCTGCGGGAAGCGCTCCGGATCCTCGAGGCGGAGGGGCTGATCACGGTCCTCCGCGGCGCCCGGGGCGGCGTCGTCGTCCACGCGCCGGACAAGCGGTTGACGGCCCGCACCGCCGCCCTCGTGCTGCAGGCCCGCGACGTCCCGCTGGCGGACGTGTTCGAGGCGCGGCGCCTGATCGAGCCGATCGCCGCCGGGCGGATCGCGACGACGAGCCGGCGCCGCCCGGTGATCAGGGAGCTGCGGCACCTGATCGAGGAGGAGGAGGCCGCGATCGACGACCCCGAGCGGTTCGGCGTGGCCAACGCCGCCTTCCACGAGGGGTTGGTGGCTCTCGGGGGCAACCAGACGCTCACCATCGTCGCCGAGATGCTCAACGAGGTGGTGACCCGCGCCGTCACCGCGGTCAGCCAGACCGGCGACGTCGTGGGATCGCTGGCGGTGCGGCGCCGGGGCATCCGTTCGCAGAGGCGCCTCCTCGAGCTGCTCGAGGCCGGCGACGCAGCGGCCGCCGAGGACCACTGGCGAGACCACATGCAGGTCGTCGGCCGTGTGCTGCTCGCCCAGGACGCCGCGACGGTGATCGACCTCCTGCACCACTACTGACCGCCGCCGGTCGAGCGAGGAGCTGATGTGGATCTGGATCGAGGTCCGTCCGATGGGGCCGCCGAGGAGGAGCTGCCGTGGCGGCGGCGGGTGCTGTTGGCCCAGCCGCAGCCCGGCATCGTGGAGGCATCGATCGAGGACCACATCCACCACTTCTCGGTGGTGGTCACCCACGAGCAGGGCACCGTCGTCGCCGTGGAGGGTGCCGCGATCCGTGCGCCCTGGGACCTGTGCCCCGGGGCCGTCGCCGCGCTCGGCGTCCTGGTCGGCTCCCCGATCGGGGTGCGGCCGAAGGTCGGTGACCCGGGCGCGCACTGCACCCACCTGCTCGACGTGGCGGCGACGGCCATCCGGTTCGGGGGCGACCCCGACGTGGAGCGCCGGATCGACCTGGAGGTCACCGGCTGGTCCGGACGCCGCGCCACGGCGCGGGCCGTCCGACTCGACGGTCCCACGTTGAGCTGGGTCATCGAGGGTGACACGATCGTGGCGCCGGAGCCGTTCGCGGGGCATCGCCTCGGCCGGGGGTTCACGAACCTCGTCGGCGCGCTCGATCCCGAGACGGCCGAGCTGGCCCTGCTCCTGCGGCGCGCCACGCGCATGCGCCCGGCGCGGGGGATCGATCTCGACCGGTTCGCGGTGCTCGCCGAGTCGGGCGTGATCCCCGGATCGTGCTTCGCCTCGCAGCCCGACCGGATCGGCGTCGCTCGCCGCAACCGGGGCTCGACGCTGCCCGAGCTCCGCTGACCGGCGCCGCTCGGGGGGCAAGCCGCTCAGCCGCCCTGCGCCTCGGCCACCTGCGCCTCGGCGACCTGCGCCTCGGCCACCTGCGCCTCGGCCACCTCCGCTTCGGCCACCTGCGCTTCGGCCACCTGCGCCTGGCCACGGCGTCGTGGAGCGCGTCCGCGGTCGGGCCACCGGCGGCAGCCCCTCATCGGGGCTGCACCAGCTGGGACAGCGACACCGTGGCGAACACGCCGTCGTCGTCGCTCAACGTCGCCGATGACACGCCGCGCCCCATCGCCGGGTTGAACCTGGTGTCGCCGGTGATCGCGATCCACTCGCTGGTGGGCGCGCGCAGCACGTGCGCCGTGACGTCGGGGTTGATCATCGTCACCGTCTCGGAGTGCTCGTCGACCCCGATCAGGTTCGCGTAGTCGAAGGCGAACGTGAGCCGGGATGTCGGCCGGACGGGCTCCCCCGCCACGACCGGCACCTCGAGCCGGATCCAGGTCCCGGGGCGCGAGCCGCCCACCGCCGGCGCCCGGCGCATGTCGACGGCGTGCAGGAACCCCGGAGGCCGTGCGGACATGTCCCGGACGCTCGTCGCCTGATCGGGTCGGACGAGGGCGTCGGCCGGTCGGTCGTCGGTCGTGCTCGCCGGCACGTGGCTGCCGGTGACGTCGGCGTCGCGGAGCCGCAGCGCCGTGGCGCGCACGTGCTCGACGTCGCCCACCAGCAGTTGGAGCTGGACGACCTGGATCTTCTTCCCCTCGCGGTGCACCGTCGGGACGACGCGCAGGCGCCGCCCGATCGGGACGGGACGGACGAGGTCGGCCGTGAGCCGGCCGAGGGTCATCGGGACCAGCGACGGGACGTCCTCGAGGCAGTGCCCCAGCAGCGCGAGGACCGCGCCACCGTTGGCGGCGTGCGGGTCCCAGCCCCCCTGGATCAGGATGGTGCCCACGAAGCCGTCGCCCTCGCGCAGGAACAGGGCTCGTTCTTCCACCTCGATGCGTCTCCGATGCGATTCCGTGCGATGGACCGGCGGTCACCAGAGGCGGACCAGGATCGATCCTAGTGGAGAGAAATCTAGAGGTTTCGGGCCGATGCTGGCATGCTGGGGACATGACCGACGCTGCCGTCGACGACCTCGGCTCCATCTTCGCCGACCCGGCCGCCTACGCCGATCAACCTCGGTGGCACGCCACGGCCCGGCGCATCCGTGAGGAGTCGCCCGTCCTCAAGGTGTCGCTGCCCGGCTTCCCCGAGTTCTGGGCCATCACCAAGCACGCCGACGTGATGGAGATCGAGCGGAACCCGGAGATCTTCACGAACGCGCCGGTGCCGACGCTCACGGTCCGCGCCAACGTCGCCGCCATGGCCGAGACGCCGGTGAAGACCCTCGTCCAGATGGACGGCGACGAGCACAAGGCGCACCGCAACATCGTCAACGACTGGTTCAAGCCCGGGAACGTCAGGAAGCGGCAGGAGCGGGTCGACGAGCTGGCCAGGCTCTGCGTCGACCGGATGGCGGGCATGGGCGGCCGGTGTGACTTCGTCAACGACGTGGCCCTGCACTTCCCGCTGCAGGTGATCCTGTCGATCCTGGGGCTGCCCGAGTCCGACCACGCGCGGATGCTGAAGCTCACCCAGGAGCTGTTCGGGGCCGAGGATCCCGACATCGGCCGGCTGGGCGAGGACCAGTCGATGTACGAGGTGCTGATCGACTTCGTCAACTACTTCACCGCCCTGGCCGACGACCGCCGGGCCCACCCCACCGACGATCTCGCCTCGGTGATCGCCAACGCCAGGCTCGACGGCGAGCCGCTGCCGGACATGGACACGCTCGGCCACTACGTGATCATCGCCACGGCCGGCCACGACACCACCTCCAACGCCATCAGCGGCGGCCTGCTCGCCCTCATGGAGCACCCCGACCAGCTCGAGCTGCTCCGGGCCCGGCCCGAGCTGATCGACCACGCCGCCGACGAGCTCATCCGGTACGTGTCGCCGGTGCGGCACTTCACGCGGACGTGCCGGGAGCCGTTCACGCTCCGCGACGTGACGATCCAGCCCGGCGACCTGGTGTACCTGTCGTACGCGTCGGCCAACCGGGACGCGGAGGTCTTCCCCGACCCGTTCCGCCTCGACGTCCGCCGGGAGAACGCCGCGAGCCACCTCGCCTTCGGCTTCGGCCGGCACTTCTGCCTGGGGGCGCACCTCGCCCGCATGGAGGTCCGCGCCCTGTTCCGGGAGCTGCTTCCCCGCCTGGAGCACATCGAACCGGCCGGCGAACCCACGTGGATCAAGGCGTACTTCGTGCAGGGACCGAAGAGCGTCCCGATCAGCTACCGGATGCGCTGACCGGCGCCGGGCGTTGCCGGTGCGAGCGGCGGCGGCCAGCGCGGCCTTCGAGGCGGTGTAGCCCCCGGTGCGGGGGACGCCGGTGCAGGCTCTCAGGCGATCGACGACGCCGGGGCCATCGTCGAGCCGGGCGCCCGCCAGTCGGTGGACACGAAGCGATGCTGGATCAGCCACTCGTCGCCGACGGGTACGAAGGTGTCGCGGTAGCGGCCGTAGTGGTCGAGCCCGATCTCGGTCACCACGGTGAAGTAGGACGCGACCCGGCAGCGATCGGGGGCCAGCTCCAGGAACCGCACGTTGGTGACGTTGTGGCGCACGATGCGCTTCACCCCGGACGCCTCGGCCTCGGCCCGCCGCGCCGCGCGACGAGCCGCGTCGCCCGAGGCCGCGGGATCGCCGAACGCGCCGCCGAGGTAGGCCACGATCGCGTCCCGGCCCTGCAACGGCGCCTGCGACCGGATCTCGAGCCGACCGTCCTCGCAGAACGCGTGGGCGAGCTCGGCGAGTCGCAGGGCATCGCCCGACCAGGTGTAGCGGGCGAGCGTGTCCCGGATGCGCTCGCGCGCCACGAGCTCCCACAGTTCCATCGCCGTGCACCGTAGGCGCAGTCCGCGGGCCGGACGACCGGGAGCCACGATGTTTGACCTGATCGGCCCAAAGGTATAGACGTTTGCCCATGACCGGGGGAGTCCCAGCGTCGCCGCACCCGAGCATCGTGGTGCAGGGCGACGGGCACGTCGTGACCGTGACCATCGATCGGCCCCAGTCGAAGAACGGGTGCACGGGCGACATGTGGGTCGCCCTCGGGGCCATCTTCCAGGAGCTGCGCTACTCGGGTGCCCGCGCCGTCGTGCTCACCGGGGCCAACGGGCAGTTCTGCAGCGGCGCCGACCTCACCGGTGCGGGCGAGGGCGGCTCCCCGGGACCGTCGGCCACGATGCTCGACGCCATGCGGGTGCTGGGCGACGTCGTGCTGTCGATCCACGGGTGCCCGGTCCCGGTGGTGGCCAAGGTCGACGGCCTGTGCGTCGGCGCCGGGCTCGGCCTCGCCCTCGCCGCCGACCTGACCTGGTGCTCCGACCGCGCCCGGTTCTCGGCCATCTTCGCCAAGCGGGGGCTCAGCCTCGACTTCGGCACGTCGTGGCTGCTGCGCCAGCGGCTCCCGGTGCACAAGGCCAAGGAGATGGCGCTCACCGCCAAGGTCGTCAGCGCGGCGGAGGCGTTCGAGCTCGGCCTGGTCAACGCCGTGGTGCCCGCGGGCGACCTCGACGCCGCCACCGCCGAGGTGGTCGAGGCCATCGCCGCCGGGCCCCCGGGCGCCCTGTCGATCACCAAGCGCGAGCTCGACAACGCCTCGGGGTCGTCGCTGGCGCAGGCGCTCGAGGCCGAGGCGCTCGCCCAGAGCGTGAACGTGCACACCGAGGACATGCGGGAGGCCATGCTGGCCTGGTTCGAACGGCGGCCGCCGACCTTCACGGGCCGCTGAGGAACGGGAAACGGCGAGGCGACGGCGAGTGACGGTGAGGGGACGGTGACGGGACGGTGACGGAGATGGAGTACGACGGCTCCGAGGGCTGGGACGGCGCGCTCGCCGACCTGGAACAGCGCCGCAAGGCCGCCCGTGCGATGGGTGGGGAGGAGCGCCTCCGCAAGCACCGGGCGGCCGGCAAGCTCGACGCCCGGGCCCGCATCGAGCACCTGCTCGACGCGGGCTCGTTCCTCGAGCTCGGGACGCTGGTCGGCGGTGAGGAGGCGCCCGCCGACGCGATCGTGATGGGGTCGGGGCGGATCGACGGCCGCCCGGTGATGGTGGCGGCCGAGGACTTCACGGTGAAGGCCGGCACCATCAGCTCGGCGGCCAACGCCAAGCGCTACCGGGTGGCCGAGCTGGCCGTCGCCGACCGGGTGCCGTGCATCATGATGCTCGAGGGCGCCGGCTTCCGAGCCGACGGCAAGCGCCACACCCGCTCGCCGACCGATCTGATCTCGCAGGCCCGGTGCTCGGGGCGCGTCCCGCTGGTCACCGCCGTGCTCGGCGCGTCGGCAGGGCACGGCGCCCTCGTCGCGCCGATCTCCGACTTCTCGGTCATGAGCCGGCTCGGGTCCATCTTCACCGCCGGGCCGCCCGTGGTCTACGAGTCGCTCGGGGAGCAGATCTCGAAGGAAGACCTCGGCGGCCCCGACGTCGCCCTCCCGAGCGGTCTCATCCACAACGTGGCCGACGACGACGCCGCCGCCCTCGACCTGGTGAAGGCCTACCTCCGCTTCTTCCCGTCGTCGGCCTGGGACTACCCCCCGCACGCCCCCGGCGGCGATGCGGGTGCCCGGCCGGTCCCCGAGATCCTCGAGCTGGTGCCGCGCAACGGGCGGCGGGTCTACGACATGCGCCGGGTCGTCGACGTGATCTTCGACGAGGGATCGCCCTTCGAGGTGCAACCCGACTACGGGCACTCGGTCGTCACCTTCCTCGCCCGGCTCGGGGGGGAGCCGGTGGCCGTCGTCGCGAACCAGCCGTCGGTCCTCGCGGGCTCGGTGAGCGCCGACGGCGCGGAGAAGGCGGCTCGCTTCGTCACCGTGGCCGACTCGTTCCACCTGCCGATCGTCTTCCTGGCCGACAATCCGGGCGTGATGCCCGGCAGCGCGTCGGAGCAGCAGGCGATCCTCCGGGCCGGCGCCAAGATGTACGCGGCGCAGGCCCAGGCGTCGACGCCGAGGTTCACGGTGACGTTCCGCAAGGCGTACGGCTTCGGCTCCATGGTCATGGGGATGATCCCGTTCGACGGGCAGTCGGGGGTGTTCACGTTCCCCGGGGCGACGATGGGGGCGATGGGGGCCGCCGCCATGAGCCGGTCCCGGGGGTCCGACGTCGACGAGGCGGCGATGCTCCGGTCGATGGAGCTCGAAGCCTCGTACCGCTCGGCGGAGTCGTTCGGCAGCGACGAGCTCATCGACCCCCGCGAGGTCCGCAACGTGCTCCTGCACTCGCTCGAGCGGGCGCTGCACCGCCGCCAGGCGGCCCCCGAGCCGGTCGCCCGCATCGGCATCGCGCCGTAGAGCCGCTTGCCGGCTAGGCGCCGCTCCCGGCCGCGGTCCGGCCGGACACGTCGTGGATGCCCATCACTCGTCCGGGCCGATGTCGTAGAACTGCTGCGCCCACGTGCGCAGCGTCGCGTACCCCTTGGCGTCGACCTTCGAGTACGCCGGCTTCTCGATCCACTTCTGGTAGCGCCAGATCTCGAGGTCGTCCTCGACGGTGGAGAGGAACTCCTTCTCCACCCGCTCCAGCAGGTCCTGGGGCGGGGTGGGGGACTCGTCGCCGGGGAGGCGGGGCCACCAGATCGTGTAGAACATGTCCGACGCGCCGTTCTCGATCGGCGTGGTCGAGAACACCACCCGGTAGTCCTGCGCCCCCTCGAACGCGCTGATCGCACCGCCGAGCCCGAACAGCCTGCTGTGGATCTTGAGGCGCATGCGGTCGGGGTCGTCGGCGGAGACGTCGGGCCAGCCGGCGATGAAGTACCAGAGGTGCTCGTCGAACGACCAGTGGAGCACCTTCGGCGTCACCGTGGCCCGGTGGACGAACTCGAAGTGGGCGCTGTCGGCGGAGTTCTCCAGCACGATCTGCGGGTGCACCGGCTCCCGCTCGTCCTTGCGGGTGAAGAGCGGGTAGGGCGGGTAGAACGCGTCGGGCCCGGCCTCGAGCTGCGGGTAGCAGCCGAAGATGTCGAGCATCTCCCACGCCGGAGGCTCGCCGTGGGGGTGGTGCCACATGAACACCAGCCCGTGCTGCTCCACGACGGGCCAGGCCCGCAGCCGCTTGGAGCGGTTGGGCCTGTCCTGGTCGGGGATGTGGGCGTTGTAGCCGTCGGGCCCCCACTGCCAGCCGTGGAACGGGCACTGCACGCAGTCGCCGACGACCTTGCCGCCGTGCCCGATGTGGGCGCCGAGGTGCTGGCAGTGGGCCTCGAGGACGTGCAGGTCGCCGCCTTCGCCCCGGTAGGCGGCAAGGTCCTCGCCGAAGTAGCGCAGCGGTCTGACCGTGCCGGTGGGGAACGCTCCCGACCACCCGATCTGGTACCAGCCGGTGGGCTTCCAGGTGAACGGGACCTGCATGGCGCGCCTCCGGTCGCTACGCGAGGGGAGCGCCGCGGCTCGGGGCGCTCGGGTGCATATATCTAGATCTATGCTAAACGCCACCCGCCACAGGGGCCAACCCCCGGGGCGGGATCGGAGATCGGAGGGGCAGATGACCGAGGTCCAGCGCAACACCACCCCGTGGCGGCGCGACCCCGCCGCCATCGAGCACGCCTTCCACCGGTGGGCCCGCTCGATCCGCGGCGACCGTGCCGTCGTGTCGGAGTTCCGGATGCCCGAGAGCGGCATGGCGAACGACACCGTGCTGTTCAGCGTCGACGGGGAGCCCCTCGCGGCGCGTCTGGCGCCCGCGCCCGGCTCGCCCTACGCCACGTTCCCCACGTTCGACCTGGAGCTCCAGCGCAAGGTGATCGACCTCGTGCGCGAGCGGACCGACGTGCCCGCGCCCGAGGTCGTGCACCTCGAGCGGTCCGAGGCGTGGGTGGGCGTGCGGTTCCTCGTCGTGCGCGCCATCGAGGGCCACGTGCCCTCCGACAGCCCGCCCTACCTGCTCGACCCCGGCGGGTGGTTCCTGCAGGGCGGCGCCGGCGAACGGGAGCGGTTCGAGCGTTCCACCATCGACGTCCTCACCCGGGTCCACCGCATCGCCGACGACGGCGAGGCGACCGCGTTCCTGCACCTCGACGCCCCGGGGGCCACGGCGCTGGCGCGCCAGCTCGCGCACCAGCGCCGGTACTACGACTGGGCCCGGGACGGGCGTCGGGTCCCGGTGCTCGAGCAGGCCCTGGACGTGCTGGAGCGCACGCTGCCGGCCAACGACCGCGCCGTGCTCAACTGGGGCGACAGCCGGCCCGGCAACATCATCTACCGGGACTTCGAGCCGGTGGGGGTGCTCGACTGGGAGATGGCGTCCGTCGGCCCCCCCGAGGTCGACCTGGCCTGGATGACGTTCTTCCAGAAGTTCTTCGCCGGGATGGCCGAGCAGTACGGCCTGCCGCCGGTGCCGGCGATGTTCCGTACCGAGGACGCGGTCGCCACCTATGAGGGCCTCTCCGGCGACGAGCTCGACCGCCTCGCCTGGTACGAGGCGTTCGCCGGCCTGCGGTTCGGCATCATCCTCGCCCGCATGCGCCAGCGCAGCATCGCCTTCGGCGTGCAGCAGGAGCCCGACGACCCGAACGACCTGATGATGTTCCCGGCGCTCCTCGAGCGCCTCCTGGAGGCGATCTGACATGCGCGCGGCGGCGCTGACGACGACCCCGTGACGGGTCTATCGATATAGATCTTTTGTTGACGCACGTCACGTCCGTCGCAATACTCCGGGTCCGATGCAGCACCCGTCGGCCCATGCCCTCACCGCCCCGGATCGAGCCGCCGTCGTCGTCGGCGGCACCGGCGACGTCCTGACCTACGGACAGCTCGAGGCACGTTCGAACCGCGTGGCCCACGTGCTCCGCGACCATGGCCTCGGCCCGGGCGACCACGTGGCCCTCGTCCTCGAGAACGGCACCGAGTTCTTCGAGGTGATGTGGGGGGCCCTGCGGGCGGGCCTCTACGTCACCCCCGTCAACTGGCACCTCAACGCCGCCGAGATGGCCTACATCGTCGAGGACTGCGGGGCGTCGTTGCTGTTCGGGTCCGCCGAGCTGCTGGCCAAGCTCGGCGACGAGCCGGCCCTGCCGGCCCTGCCGGCGGCGCGGCGGATCGCCGTGCGCGGTGCGGTGCCGGGCCTCCCCGACTACGAGACGGTCCTGGCCGCCGCGTCCGACCAGCCCATCGCCGACCAGAGCGAGGGCGCCTACATGTTCTACTCGTCGGGCACCACCGGCCGGCCCAAGGGCATCAAGCCGCCGACGATCGGTGGCCGGCTGGGCGAGCCCAGTGCCTTCACGGGGCTGATGTCGGTGTTCTTCGGCTTCGACGAGCGCTCCGTCTACCTGTCGCCCTCGCCCCTCTACCACGCGGCTCCTGCGGGCTACACGACGGGCGCCCACCGGCTCGGCGCCACGACCGTCGTGATGGAGAGGTTCGACCCGATCGAGACGCTGCGGCTCATCGAGCGGCACCGGGTCACCCACGTGCAGTTCGTGCCCACGCACATGGTGCGGCTGCTGAAGCTGCCCGAGGAGGAGCGGTCCCGCTTCGACCTGTCGAGCCTCGAGTACGTGATCCACGCGGCGGCCCCGTGCCCGCCCGACGTCAAGAGGGCGTTCATCGAGTGGGTGGGCCCGAAGGTGCACGAGTACTACTCGGGCAGCGAGGGCGCGGGGTTCTGCATCATCGGCCCCGAGGAGTGGCTCGAGCACCCGGGATCGGTGGGGAGGTCGCTCCTCGGTCCGGTGCACATCTGCGACTCGGACGGCCACGAGCTCGGGCCGCGGGAGGAGGGGCAGGTGTGGTTCGAACCGCCCGGCCGCTTCGAGTACCACGGCGACCCCGAGAAGACGGCGTCGGCCTTCGACGAGCGGGGGTGGGCCTCGCTCGGCGACATCGGCTGGGTGGACGAGGAGGGCTACCTCTACCTCACCGACCGGGTCTCGAACATGATCATCTCGGGCGGGGTGAACATCTACCCCCGCGAGGTGGAGGACGTCCTGGTCGTGCACCCGCGGGTGGCGGACGTCGCCGTGATCGGCGTTGCCCATCCCGACATGGGAGAGGCGGTGCGGGCCATCGTCGAGCCGGCCGGGCCGGTCGAGGACACCGAGGCCTTCGCCGACGAGCTGATCGCGTTCTGCCGTGACCGGCTCACGCACTACAAGTGCCCGACGTCGATCGCGCTCGTGGACCACCTGCCGCGGCTGCCGACCGGCAAGATCGCCAAGCGCCTCTTCGACGAATCGCTGCGGGCTCCGTACGACCCGGGCACTGCCGTCAGGAGCGTCTGACGGGGGACAGAAATATCTAGATGCTTACGCTAGGGTGCGCCCGTGGCCGCCGCAACGGCGACGGCCGACCCGTCGCCCGACACGACGAGGAGGCCAGGTTGGACCTGGGTTTGGCCGATGCCCGCTGCGTGGTCAGCGGAGGATCCAAGGGGATGGGCCTCGCGGCCGCCGAATGCCTGGCCGCCGACGGCGCCCGGGTGGCGGTTCTCGCCCGCACGCCCGAGCAGCTCGACGCCGCGGTCGCGGCGCTGCGCGACCGGGGTGCCGCCGACGCCGTCGGCATCCCCACCGATCTGACGTCGACCGAGGAGGTGGACCGCGCCTTCGCGCACCTCGACGAGCGATGGGGATCGCTCAACGTCCTCGTCAACGCCGCCGGCCCCGTGGACGTGGGCGTCGGCGCGATCGACGGGCTGGACGACGCCGAGTGGCACGCCACGTTCGACATCGGGACCCTCGGTGCGGTGCGGTGCGTGCGGGCCGCGCTGCCGCTCCTGCGCGCCGCCGACTGGGCCCGCATCGTCAACGTGTCGGCCCACTCGACGAAGCGCCAGACCCCCGGGCTCGTCGCCTACACGGCGTCGAAGGCGGCGCTGACGAGCGTGACCAAGAACCTGTCGCAGGCGCTCGCGCCGGAGGGGATCCTGGTGAACACGGTGTCGCCGGGCTCGTTCCTGTCGGCCGGCCTGCAGGGCTACCTGCGGGCGCTGCCGCCCGAGCGCGGCGTCGACCCCGACAGCCTCGTGGACGCCATGCGGGTGATCGCCGAGGACTTCGGGCACCCGGCCTACCTGCGACGCGCCGGCGACCCCCGGGAGATCGGGCCGGTGATCGCGTTCCTCGCGTCGAGGGTCAACAGCTACATGACGGGCGCCGACGTCAACGTCGACGGGGGCTCCGACTTCTGCTGACCGGTGCGGCGGCCCGACCTCACGGTCACCATCGGAGCGGCACGACCCTAGCTGTCTACCTCTAGATCTTTCTACGGCGTGCTGTGTGCCATGGGGCCCCTGCACGGGGTCTGGTGTGTGCCCAAAAGATTCTAATGTTTCTGTTGCGGGGGCGGGAACAACGTATCCAGAATGGGAAAGCGTCACTGTGGTGCGCGTCGGCGGCTGCCGGACACGGGGTACCACCGGTCAGGGAGCCGCCATGCAGGCGAACGACATGATCCCACGGGGGGACGGCACATGACCGAGATCGACACCGGGGCCGGCGGGAAGGCCGCCGGCGCCGGCAAGCGGGGGATGCGCACGTTCCGGCTGGCGGACGCCCCCCTGCTCCACGAGACGGGCATCATGTCGATGCCCACCATGGAGCCCGACGCCTCCGAGCAGCTGGTGGAGTGGGCCACGTGCGGCGGGCAGATCGTGAAGGTCCTGTTCGGCGACCCCGAGGGCAGCGGCATGAGCCTCGTGTGGTCCTGGTTCGGGCCGGGGTTCACGCTGCCGCGCCACTCCCACAGCGGCGACTGCCTCTACTTCGTGCACCGCGGCGAGGTGCACATGGGCAACACGGTGATCGCCGCCGGCGACGGGTTCTTCCTGCCGGCGAGCGCGCCGTACGCCTACCGCGCCGGCCCCGAGGGCGTCGAGATCCTCGAGTTCCGCGGCGTGTGCTCGTTCGACATGCGCATCACCGAGAGCCTCGCCCGGTGGGACCAGATCCTCGAGGTGTCCCGGGCGAACCGGGAGCGATGGGCGACCGACGCCGAGGCCCACGCCTGACCGCCATGGCGACCCCCCGGACCTCCCGGGTGCGGAGTGGCGTTCGCGGAGACTGGTAGCCTGCGTGCAATGGAGCGGAACAGCTCGGAGTCGGTGTTCGAGGCAGACGAGGGGGCCACGGACTGGCACCGGCGGGTGGTCGGGCGCTCCCTCGACGGCGCCCGGAGGCGCTCCATCGACCGTGGCGCCCGCCTGATCCGGGCCGCGGCCACGGTGCTCGAGCGCAACGGCGGCGAGTCGCTCACCGTCCAGGAGGTAGCCGACGAGGCCGGCCAGTCCCTGCGCACGCTGTACCAGTACTTCGCCTCCAAGGACGACCTGCTCCTCGCCGTCTTCGAGGAGGCGATGGGGACCTATGCCCGCCTGATCCGGGCCGCCGTCGAGGGGCTCGACGACCCCGTCGAACGGCTGTCGGGTGCGCTGATCGGCTCCGTCCGCATGCCGGCCCTCCACGACAAGCACGGGGTCGACCGTGGCCTGTCCCGCCTGCGCCTGCAGCTCGGCCAGGCCGAGCCGGCGCTCCTCGCCCGCTCGCAGGAGCCGGTCACCTCGCTGTTCCGCGAGCTCGTCGGAGCGGCGCTGGCCGCCACCCCGTCCGAGCACCTCGGCATCGACCAGGGGACCTACTTCGTCTCCACGGCGCGCAGCTCCTTCACCCTGTCGGCCACCCTCGGCAAGGACCTCGACCTGGAGCTGCCCGACCCGATCGACCTCTCCGTGTTCTGCCTCAACGGCCTCGGCATCCAGCGGCCACGCGCCTGGCACGAGGGTGTCGACACCCGCCTGGCCCTCGGGGGCACCGACGGGCGCTCGATCCTGCGCCGGCTGTCCCGCGACCCCAAGGCCGGGCGCCGTTGAGGCACGGCGCCGGAGGTGGGTGACCGCTGCGTTCGCGGGGCCCGCTGGACCGTCCCCCGCGCCGGACCGTAGCCTGTTTACATCTAGATCTTTTCGAGCCGGCCCTGACGGCGAGCTGAGGAACGGCCCCATGCACTTCCGCTTCGACGACGACCAGGTGGCCATGCGCGATGCGGTCCGGTCGCTCTGCGCCGACCACTTCGACCTCGCGGGCGTGGCTCGGCGCGAGGGCGGGCCGGCGGCACCGGCGGCCTGGTCCGCGCTGGCCGATCTCGGTGTCCTCGGCATGCTCGGCGATGAGGGCGGTGGCATCGGCGTGGTGGAGGCGACCGTCGTCTTCGAGGAGCTCGGTGCGCACCTCGCCGGCGGGCCCGTGCTCTGGACGACGCTGGCCGCGCCGTCCGTCCCCGGCGCCGCCGGCGGCGCCGCGCGCGTGACCGGCATCGAGGTGGGGAACGGGGTCGAGGGGCCCGTCGTCGTGGAGCACGCCGACGAGAGCCAGGTGCTCGTCGTCCTCCGTGGCGACCGGGCCGAGGTCTGCCCGCTGGTCGATGTGCCCCGCAGCGGCGAGGGCTCGCCGATGGACCCCCTCACCCCCGTGGCGGTCCTGGCCTCCGCGCCCACCGGGGACGTCGTGGCCGAGGGCGCCGCCGTGCAGCGACTCCGCCGCGACGGCCGCATCCTCGCGGCCGCCTCGCTCGTGGGCGGCGCCCAGGGCGTCCTCGACGTCGCCCGCGCTTACGCGCTCGAGCGCGAGCAGTTCGGCGTGCCCATCGGCTCGTTCCAGGCGATCAAGCACATCCTCGCCGACATGTACGTGCGGGTGGAGATGGCCCGGGCCGCGACGTACGCGGCCGCCGCCATCGCCGCCGGCAAGGGAGACGGCGACCCCGACCTCGCCGCCCGCACGGCCAAGCACCTGGCCGGCGAGGCCGCCGTCCTGAACGCCCGCGCCGGGATCCAGGTGCTCGGCGGCATGGGCTTCACGTGGGACATGCTCCCGCACTACTTCCTGAAGCGGGCGTTCGTGCTCGACCTGGCGTTCGGCACGGAGTCCGAGCACGCGGCGCGGCTGGGCACCGCGGTCGGCGCCGAGATGGCCTCGACATGAGCGAGCGTCCATCCGCCGCGAGGCGTGCCGAGCGGGGCC
>DASSGC010000445.1:0-14073 GCA_035693765.1 Acidimicrobiales bacterium | reverse complement strand
CGGCGGGCCTCACACCTCCGCCGACTCTCTATCGACATCCATCAATATTGACGTTAGTCGATACACGAGCCGGTGGCAACGGTCGTGCCGGCACGGGAGGGTTTGGCCCGGCGCAGACGCGGCGGGTCCGAGACCCGCCGCCCTGCGTCCCACCGCGGAAGCCGCCGCGTCCGCTACGACCTCGCCGACCCCACCCTCGCCGACGCCCTCCGGCCGCTCGCCTCCGGCGTGAAGAAGAACAGGCAGGACCGGCACTGGGCCGGTCACGGTCCGGTCGAGCTCGATGACAACGCCGTAGACGAGTACCGCCGGCTCGTCGGACGCTGACGGATCAGCGGCGGCCGGCGAGCAGTTCGTAGGCCGGGTTGAGGATGGCGAGGCGGCCATGGTGCTCGCCGGCGGTGCCCTCGGCGCGCATGCGGGTGCCGACGTCGATGCCGGGGATCTGGCTGCGGCCGAGGAACACGAGGGACATGGCGCCCGTGTCGTCCTCGAGGACGCACTCGAGCGTCGCGGTGCCGGCGAGTGGCCGGACGCGCAGGATGCGGACCTGTCCGACGACTTCGACCCGTTGGCGCCAGGTCACTGCGCCGATCGGCACGGTGCCGTCGGGTCTCCGCATCGACCGGTCGACCGGACCGGGAGCGGGCCCGGACGCCGTGGGGCCCGGGCGCCAGGCCGGGCCGGCCGCCGCGGCCGCGGCGGCCGGCTCGAGCGCTTCGCCGGTACCGCGGGCTGCGGTGCGGGAGACGAAGTGGAAGGGGACGGTGGTGACGTTGGCGTGGGGCAGGCGCGACACGGCGCGCTCGATGGCGTCCGCGGTCTGGTCGTGGAGGATGCGGTGCCACAGCCCGCTGTACTTGCGGTCAGGCAGCAGCACGCTCACCTCGGTCTGGCCGTCGGCGAGGTCGCGGGCCACCAGTTCGACGGCGGCCCGCGGCAGGCGGCGGTCGGGGCAGTCGGCGAGGTCCAGGGCGATGCGGGACATCCCGTGGCCGACCCAGGCCTCGGCCAGCTCGTGGGCCCGCTGGTGGTCGAGCGTGAAGTGGACCGCGCGCAGCTCGTCGGGCATGAGCGTGCGGGCGTACTGGATGGCACGGGCCGCGGCCAGGTCGAGTCGGTCGACGAACACGAGCACGACGTGGCGCCGGAGGATGGGCGCGGCGACGGCCTCGGGCACGTTGTGCTCGAGCTGGGTGGCCTCGGTCTCGTACTGGCGGGCGAGCCGCACGAGGAACACCACCATCAGGGGGACGAGCGCCACGATGACCCAGGCGCCGTGGGTGAACTTGGTGATGGCGATCACGACGTCGACGACCAGGGTCATCACCGCGCCGACGCCGTTGATCACCAGCCCGCTGCGCCAGCCCGGCTCACGCTCCCGCAGGTGGTGGCGTGCCATGCCCGCCTGGGAGAGCGTGAACGACGTGAAGACGCCGATGGCGTAGAGGGGGATCAGCCGGTCGACCTTGGCGCCGGTGACGACGACGAGGAGGATGGCGAACGCCGCGAGGAAGACGATGCCGTTGGAGAAGACCAGGCGGTGGCCCCGCTTGGTGAGCTGCCGGGGCATGAAGTTGTCGCCGGCGTGGAAGCTGGCGAGCCGGGGGAAGTCGGCGAAGCTCGTGTTGGCCGCCAGGACCAGGATGAGCATGGTGCCCGCCTGCAGCGAGTAGAACAGCACCTGGCCCAGCGGACCGTCCCCGTAGACGAGATCGCCGACCTGGGAGATCACCGTGGGGGTGCCGTCCTCGAAGGGGGCCACCTTGAGGTGGGCGCCGACGACCGACAGGCCGAGGAACATCGCGCCCAGCAGGCTGCCCATGATCACCAGCGTGGTGCGGGCGTTGCGCCAGGCCGGTCGGCGGAACGCCGGCACGCCGTTGGAGATGGCCTCGACGCCGGTCACCGCCGCCCCGCCCGAGGCGAAGGCGTGCAGCACGACGAACAGCGACGCCCCCATGAGCAGGCCGCCGCCGCTGCTCCCGAAGTCCAGCAGACCCTCCTGGGCGTGCTCGGCCACCGGCAGGTCGCCGGCGACGAGCCGGCCGAGACCGAGGCCCAACAGCACCACCATGTTGAGGATGAAGAAGTAGGTGGGCACGGCGAACACACGCCCGGACTCCTTCACGCCGCGCAGGTTGCCGTAGGCGATCAGGCACACGAACGCGACCGAGAGCGGCACGGTGTAGGCCGTCAGCGCGGCGAAGGCCGACACCAGAGCGGCGACGCCGGCGGCCACCGAGACCGCCACCGTGAGGACGTAGTCGGTCAGGAGCGCGACCCCGGCGACCTGGGCGGGCAGGATGCCGAAGTTGTCGCGGGTCACCATGTAGGCGCCCCCCGCGGTCGGGTAGGCCTTGATCGTCTGGCGGTACGACAGGATGAGAACCGCGAGCACCGCCAACATCGCCACGGTGATCGGGACGACGAGCGAGAACGCGGCCACGCCGACCGCCGGGACGAGGACCCGCAGGATCTCCTCGGTCGCGTACGCGGACGACGACAGGTTGTCGGACGCGAACACCGCCAGCGCGGTCGGCTTGCCGAGACGCTCCTCCTCCAGCTGCTCGGTGTGCAGCGGCGGACCGAGCAGCCGGCGCTTCAACCGGTAGCCGAGCGTGTCGGGCGGAAGCTCGATCCCCCGCTCGACGGGTGCCGGCGCTTGGACACCCTCCGCCGGGGCGGCACCGGGGCGACGTGTGACGGTGGTGGACATCGAAGGGGGCGCGATCTCCTGAGGCGGCAACACTCCTGCCTGCCCACTCAACGCCGAGTGGCCGCTAACGCGCTGCTAAGAAGCGGCGGCCGAGCGCTAAGAAGCCGTGAAGGTCGATCCCGCAGATCCCCGGCCGGGGCGCAGGGCGCCGCGGCATGGTGGTGCGTTATGGTCGGACCAGCGCGTTGAGGGCGTGCCCGGGTCCGCGGGAAGGACTGAGTCCTCCTCATCGAGTGATGTGGTGCCTGGTTGGCGTCATCTTCTCTGCGCCTCCAGTTGCGGACCGGGAGGGCGCAGGTGAGGAGATGGCATGAGCGTTCACTCGTTGCCGGCTCGCCCGGATCTCGACCAGCTCCGTCGGCGGGCGAAGGAGTTGCGCAGCGCTGCTCGTGAGGGCGTGCCGGACGCGTTGGCCCGGTTCGCTGCGCATCGCCCGGCCGGGGCACCGGTCACGTTGGCGGCGGCGCAGTTGGTGGTGGCCCGGGAGCATGGGTTCGCGAGTTGGCCGCAGCTCAAGGCGGCGGTCGAGGAGCACCGGATGAGCCGCGAGCAGAAGGCGCGGGCGCTGGTGGTGGCGAGCGTGTCGGGCCGGATGGATCGCGCTCGGCGGCTCGTCGACGCCGATCCGTCGCTGGCCACCGACGACGTCTGGACGGCCGCCGCGCTCGGCGAGGCGGCCCACGTTCGGGCGCTGCTGGCCCGCGACCCGACGTCGGCGATCGAGCCGGACCCCGAGTCGGGCTGGACCCCGTTGCTGGTGGCGTGCAACTCGCGGTGGCACGTGATCGACCCGGGCCGAGGGGCGGGGTTGCGGGAGGTGGCCGAGCTGTTGCTGGACGCCGGGGCGAGCCCGGATACCTCGGTGGGTCGGGTGCCCGAGCTCGGTCACTGTTCGGCGCTGTACGCGGCGGCCGGCCTGGCGAACCATCCCCAGCTGGCCGGCCTGTTGTTGACGCGGGGCGCCGATCCGGACACGCCGGCGGCGCTGTACCACACGGCGTTCCTACGTGATCACGTGTGCCTGCGGTTGCTGCTCGACCACGGTGCCCGGGCCGAGGGCGCCGATGCCCTGGCGGCGGCGATCAGCGTCGACGACGCCGAGGCGGTGCGGCTGCTGCTCGATGCCGGTGTCGATGCGGCGGTGCGGTTGCCGGCACAGGCGTTGGGTGAGTCGTACGCGCCCGAGCCCGCGATCGGCGCGGTGCGGGCGGCGGTCGAGCTCCAGTGCGGCATCGAGCTGGTGGCGTTGCTGCTCGAGCGGGGCGCGGATCCCGACGCCCCCGGTCAGGACGGTCAGTCGGCCTTTCGCCTGGCGGTCCGGCAGGGCCGCACCGAGGTCGTCGACCTGTTGCGGGCGCATGGTGCGCGGGACGACGCCACCGACGTCGACCGCTTCCTCGATGCCTGCGTACGAGCGGACCGCCCCGCAGCCGAGCAGCATCTGGCCCGGTGTCCCGGTCTGCTGGGCGGGCTGACCGAGCTGGACCACCGGGCGATCGCCCATGCGGCCGACCACGGGGACCTGCCGGCGGTGGCGCTGATGCTGGACCTCGGGTTCCCGCTCGACGCCCCGGTGGGCGACGACGGCGCTTCCCCGTTGCACGCGGCGGCCGGTGCCGGGGCGGCCGAGCTGGTGGCGTTCCTGATCGGACGGGGCGCTGGCATCGAGGCGAAGGACACGACGTGGGCGGCCACCCCGCTGTGCTGGGCCACGGTCGGCAGCGGGCTCGGCCTCGGCCACCACCCGCGGGCCGACTGGGTCTCGACGGTCCAGACCCTGATCACCGCCGGAGCGTCCACCCAGGGCGTGTGGGTGGCCGGCAAGCCGCCCAGCGACGAGGTCGCCGCCGTGCTGGCCACCCATGGCGTGCGCCCGCCCGTCGACGACGATGACGACGAGGACCAGGGATGAGCCGGGTGGGAGCGGTGATGGCACGGGATCAGCCAGGCGGGGTCCCGGATCGGTCGCAACGGTTCACCGTGACGGTCACGGTCGACCGGCAGGGCCGCACCCGGGTGCCGGTCCCGTTCGATCCCGACGACGTGTGGGGCCCCAAGCCCCGCCACCACGTGACCGGCTCGCTGGCCGGCCACGAGCTGCGAGGCGTCATCGACGAGGACGACGGCGAGCGGGTGCTCGTGCTCGGTCCGGCGTGGGGCCGCGATTGCGGCCCTGCCGATGGCGCCGCCGTCGACGTCGTCCTGGCACCCGAAGGCCCCCAGCGCAGCGACCTGGCGCCCGATGTCGCGGCCGCGCTCGACGCGTCGCCGGCCGCGGCCGCGTTCTTCGACTCGCTGGCCCAGTTCTACCGGAACGCCTACCTGCGGTGGATCGACGCCACCAGACGCCGCCCGGAGCAGCGCTCGGTGCGGATCGCCGAGATGATCCGTCTCCTCGAGGAGGGCACGAAGCAACGTCCGCAACCCTGAGCCGACCGGCCGAGCATCTTCACGCGGAACGTGTCGTGCGTCCTTTGTGATTCCCCGTACCTTGCTGAGCGTCTGGAGCTACCGGGACACCCCGCCACGGCCGGGACGCTCGGTCCGCCGCATCAGCTCGGGCGGGACCCGGGGAAGGAGGAACCCGTACGGCTGGCGCCCGAAGCGGTGATGGAGGCCGTGCGCGTCGGAGACCCAGCGGATGTAGCGGGAGCCGGCGCCGGGGAGGCGCCCGAGGCGCTCGTGGATGTACAGGTCGTGGACCACCAGGTAGGCGAGGCCGTAGGCCGTCACGCCGCCGCCGATCCACGTCAGGGCCCTGAGGCTCCCGTTCGCCGCTCCGACGGCGATCACCGCCACGGTGGCGGCCGCGAACAGCACCGGGAACAGGTCGTTGGCCTCGATGCGAGGACCTCGGCGACGGTGGTGACTGCGGTGCCAGACCCATCCGCGGCCGTGCATCAGGCGGCGGTGGACGACCGCGACCGCCGGCTCCATCGCGATCACCGCGGCGACGGCGACCAGCAGCGGCGTCACGTGGCCACCGCCACGTGCCCGGGCGCCGGCGCGACCCGCCGGTGCTGCCGCACCGGCAGGGCCCGGCGCGCCAGGATCCGCTCCAGCCGGCCGCGGTTGTAGCGCTGCACGATCAGGCAGGGCAGGTTCGCCACGAGTGCGTACGCCGCCATCACACCGGCCAGCCACGGCGGGTTCCACAGGGCGAAGACGGGAACGACCAGCGGGATCGCCCAGTGCACCAGCTCGGCCCGGCGGGTCTCCGCGGCGAAGGACTCGAGCGGATAGGTCACGCCGACGCGTGTCACGGTACTGCGTTGCCGGTCGGCCGAGCTGTGGAGCTGGTGCTTCCACGCCAAATCCCCACGCGTAGGCCGTGGCGAGCTCCCTCTCCGCTCGGCCTCTAAGCGTGCGAGCCCGCCGGTGCCACGGGCGGGCAGCGACCGCTTGGAGACGCCGCCCCGGAAGACGTCGCCGAGCTCGGGGAGCCGGTCCTTCCACCGGCGGATGGCCAGCCGTTCGTAGACCCGCCCGCCCCGCTCCCAGGGGCGCAGCCGGGTGAGCGGGCCGTCGCGCCCGAGGCGGCGCAGCGGCAGGCGGTGGGCTGCGTAGCCCACCGTCACGCTCCAGCCGGCCCACACGAGGGCGTCGAGGGCCACGATCCACCCGTACGTCACGTCGCCCGCCTCACGTCGATGGCCCTCCCTCGCCAGCGGACCCGCCGCCGCCCGACCGTGAGCACCGTCGACCACACGAACAGCGCCACGAACGTGCCGATCGCCACGGGGAACAGGACGCTCGCCGCGACCCCGAAGCGACCGATGCGCCGGGCCAGCACGTGGAACTGGAGGGCGAAGAGCAGGTAGGCGGCGATGGCCGCCCGCGCCGGACCGCCGGCCACCGCCGCCACCACGGGCGCGCCACCTGCCTGCAGCGCGGCGGTCACCCAGGCCGCCACCGCGGCGAGCCGGAGCGGCGGGGTGGCGGCGCCGCCGGTCGCGAGGTTCTTCGCCCACCCCTCGACCAGGCGGCCGAGCCCGTCGGGGTACATGCGGTAGCGGAGCCGGTCACCGCCCAGCACCGCCTGCACGGGCACGCCGGCCCGGTCGGCGGCGGCGGCCAGCGCGACGTCGTCGGCGACGTCGCCGCGGACGGCGCGATGCCCACCGCTGCGGCGATAGGCGGCGGCCGGGCTGGCCAGGGCCGGCCCGAAGGCGAACGGCCGCCGCCACCACCGGCCGACCGGCGATCCACCGGTGCCGGCGCCGAGCAGCGCGACCAGCCCCGGGCCGGCGGAGAGCGCCTCGTAGGGCCGCTCGACCCGGTGCACCGGATGGGCGGACACCAACCCGCCACTCCGCACCGCCGCCGCGGCCAGGGCCGGTATCACGCCCGCGGCCGGTTCGACGTCGGCGTCGAGGAACACGAGGACGTCGCCGCGGGCGGCCCGGGCGCCCGTCCAGCACGCGTACGCCTTGCCGGTCCACCCCGCCGGTCGCTCGGCCGCGAGCACCGTGGCTCCGGCGGACCGGGCCACGTCGGCCGTCCGGTCGCAGGAACCGTCGTCGACCACGAGGATCTCGCAGGGATGCGGTTCGGCGGCGAGGGCCCGCAGGAGGTGCGGCAGGCGCGTGGCTTCATCCCGCGCGGGGACGATCACCGAGACCGCGGCGCACCGGGGCGCGCCGGCCCCGGGGAGCGTGCGCCGCCGTCCCGCCAGGACCCAGCCCAGGGCCCAGCCGGCGACCAGCACGGCGGCGGTGACCCCGCTCATCCGGCGCGTCCCCCCGCAGGGGAGCCGGCGCGCGCCCAGAGCAGGAGCACGAGCGTGAGCAGGGCGAAGCCGAAGAGGAAGTCCTCGACCGGGATGTCCCACGGCGCCCGCACGCCCGTCGTCCGATCGTCGTCGTAGACGACCACGGGCGCGCTCAGCTTCGTCAGCCAGCCGTCGACGACGACCTGGAAGGCGAACACGATGGCCATCGAGGCCCAGTACGCACCGCGACGGAAGAGGCCCGTGCGGAGCACCCGGAGCTCGAGTGCGACCACCGCCGCCACGGCGGCGACGGCGGCGAGCGTGTACTCAGGCACCGCCGGCCGCCGGCCGCGTCGTGTCCGTCGTGGTCGCGCGGGCCCGCAGCGGTCCCCGGCGGGCGCGGGCCAGCACGATCGTGACCGCCTCGTAGGTGAGCAGCGCACAGATCGGGACGACCAGGAAGAAGGCCAGCTCCTCGACCGGGAGCGCACCCGGCAGCCGCCACCCGGTGACGTAGCGCGGGTTGTATCCCCAGTGACCGCGGGCGATCGCGATCACGTCCCACAAGGTGAACAGCGCGACCGCGGGTGCGAGGGCCCGGACCAGCCGGCGGGGTTGCCGGTAGACCCGGGCCCCGATCACCAGCTCCAGGGGCAGCGTGACGAGCAGGCAGCCGGCGAGGACCGCCAGGTACTGCCAGCGGTCGGGCGGCCCCGCCGCGGCGGTCACGAGCATGGTCACGACGCCCGCCGGTGCTGCAGGGCGCCCGTGGCCGGGCGGGCCGGCGACGCGTGTGCGCCGACCAGGTCGGCGCCCTCGATCAGCGTGAGCAGGTCGTCGGCGCTGGTGGTGCGGTCATGGACGAACGCGTCGTGCAGCGCGGGGTCGAGCGCGCCGTGCACGGCCAGCTCCCGGAGCCGCTGGCGGATCGGCCGGGCGAGCGGGAAGTACTCGCCCTCGCGCGCGACCTCCACCCGTTCGATGCGCTCCGGGCGCAGGGCCTCGACGACGGCGTCGACCGTGTGCGCCGGGGTGGAGGCGCCCGCGGTGACGCCGACGACGTCCCGCCCGTCGGTGAGGTCGGCGGCCAGCTCGTCGGGCCCCGCCACCCTGACCACGACGGGGCAGCCGGCGCGGCGGGCCGTGTCGGCGAGCGCCCGGGTGTTCGACGAGCTCGACGACCCGACGACCACGACGGCCTCGCACCGCTGGGCCAGGACCACGACGGCCGCCTGGCGGTTCGTCGTGGCGAAGCACAGGTCGTCGCGCGGGGGCAGCCACACGTCGCCGAAGCGCCGACCGGCCGCACCGACCACCTCGCGCCACGCGTCGTAGGCCAGGGTCGTCTGCGCCAGGACCGCCACCGGTGCGCCGTCGGGGACCGTGGCGGTGGCCACGTCGGCCGGGGTCTCGACCAGGACCACCCGGTCGGGGGCGTGGGCGATCGCCCCGACGGCCTCGTCATGGCCGGGATGGCCCACGTACAGCACGGTGCCGCCCGCCCGGGTGCGGGTGCGGATCTCGTGGTGCACCTTGGTGACGAGCGGGCACACGGCGTCGACGACGACCGACGCCCGCCGGGCCGCCCGCTCGACGGCGTGCGGCGCGCTGCCGTGGGCGCTGAGCAGCACCGGCGCGCCCGCGGGCGCGTCGTCGGGGTCGTCGACGAACCGGACGCCCAGGCGCTCGAAGCGGGCGACGACGTGCTCGTTGTGCACGACCGGGTGCACGCAGAAGACCGGTGGTCGGTGGAGCACGGCCATCCAGGCGAGCGACTTCACCGCCGACTCGACACCCGCGCAGAACCCCCGCGGTTCGGCCAGGAGGATGCGGCGTGTAGGCATGAGCGGAGTTTAGTGCTAAATTCAGCAGATGCCATCCCTCATCGATCTCCCCACCCCAGCACGGGAGGCATCGGCGCCTCCGGCGGCTCCCCCCGCCGGAGGCGATCCGGTGTCACCGATCGCCGCGCTGGTCGAGTCGCGCGTCCGCAGCGTCCTGGCGGCCCAGCGCACCGCCTGGGCGGCCGAGCAGCCCTCGCTGGCCGAGATGTTCGGCGCCCTCGACGCCTTCGTGGCCGCCGGCGGCAAGCGGCTCCGCCCCGCCTTCTGCTACTGGGGTGCCGTGGGCGCCGGGGCGTCGGGCGACGAGCCGGAGCTGCTCGACACCTGCGCCGCGCTCGAGCTCCTCCATGCCTTCGCCCTCATCCACGACGACGTCATGGACGGCAGCGCCACCCGCCGCGGCGCGCCGGCGGTCCACATGCGGTTCGCCCGCGAGCACGCGGCGTCCGGGTGGGCCGGCGAGAGCCGCCGCCACGGCGAGGGCCTGGCCATCCTGACCGGCGACCTCGCCTTCGTGCTCGCCGATGCTCTGCTCGACGGTGCGCCCGCCGGCGTCCGGCGCCTGTGGCACGAGATGCGGCTCGAGCTCGTGGCGGGTCAGTGGGTCGACGTGGTGGCCGCCCGAGGCGGCGAGCGCTCACCGGCCCTGGCCCGCTGGGTCGCCCGCTACAAGTCGGGCCGGTACACGGTCGAGCGCCCGCTCCAGCTCGGTGCGGCGCTGGCCGGCGACGACCTCCTGATGGCCGGGTACACGGCGTTCGGCGAGCCCCTCGGCCAGGCCTTCCAGCTGCGCGACGACATCCTCGGCGTCTTCGGCGACCCGAGCGAGACGGGCAAGCCGTCGGGCGACGACCTGCGGGAGGGCAAGCCCACGCTGCTGCTGGCCCTCGCGACCGAGTACGCCGCCGCCGGCGACCGGCACCTGATCGACCGGGTGGGGTCACCCGACCTGAGCGACGACGAGGTGGCCGACCTCCGCTCCCTCTTCGAGCAATCCGGCGCCCGCGCCATGGTCGAGCAGGAGATCGCGTGGCTGGTCGAGCGGTCGGAGCGGGCGCTCGCCCTGTGGGCCGTCGAGCCGGACGTCCGCGACCGGCTCCGGGCCCTGGCCGAGCGTGCGGTCGTGCGGGACCGATGACACGGCGGGCCATCGTCGTCGGCGCCGGCTTCGGCGGGCTCGCCACGGCGTGCCACCTGGCCGGCTCGGGATGGGACGTCGAGGTCGTCGAGCGGCTCGACCAGCCCGGCGGCCGAGCCGGCCGGCTCGAGCGGAACGGCTTCCGCTTCGACACCGGCCCGACGGTCCTCACCATGCCCGACCTGCTGCGGGCGACGTTCTCGGCCGCCGGCGCCGACATGGACGACCACCTGGCGTTGACCCGGCTGGACCCGGCCTACCGCGCCGCCTTCGCCGACGGCAGCGAGCTCCGCATCCGGGCCGACCGCGCCGAGATGGCGGCCGAGGTGGCACGCGTCTGCGGTCCCGGCGAGGCCGAGCGCTTCGACCGCTACTGCGACTGGCTGGGCCGCCTGTGCCGCCTCGAGATGCCGGCGTTCCTCGACCGCAACTACGACCACGTGACCGACCTCGCCCGGCCGCTCGGACCGGCGCTGCAGCTTCTCCGGCTCGGCGCGCTGCGGCGGCTGGACCGTGTCGTCGCCCGGGCGTTCCGCGACGACCGCCTGCGCCGCCTGTTCAGCTTCCAGGCCCTCTACGCCGGCGTCGCCCCCCAGCGGGCGCTCGGTGTCCTCGCCGTCATCGGCTACATGGACGTCGTGGCCGGCGTGTGGGCGGCAAGGGGCGGCATGCATGCCGTGGCGACCGGCCTCGCCGACGCCGTCGTCAAGGCCGGCGGGCGGATCCGCTACGGGACGGCGGCCGACGAGGTCGTGCTGGCCGACGGCGACCGCGGCCCGGTGCGGGGCGTGCGCATCGGTGGCGAGCTGGTGGCCGCCGACGCGGTGGTGGTGAACGCCGACCTTCCCGGTGCGTACGGGCTGCTCCCCGGCCTCCGCCCGCCCGCCCGGCTGCGCCGCGCCCGGTACTCGCCGTCGGCCGCCGTGTGGCACGTCGGCACCCGGGGCCGGCCGGCCGCCGGCACGGCGCACCACAACATCCACTTCGGCCGCGCCTGGCACGGCGCGTTCGACGCCCTGGACGACGGGCGCCGCATGCCCGACCCCTCGCTGCTCGTCTCGGTCCCCACGCTGTCCGATCCGGAGCTGGCGCCCCCCGGGTCGTCGGTGCTCTACGTGCTCGAACCCGTGCCCAACCTGACGGGCGCCCTCGACTGGTCGCGCGTGCGCGGCGCCGTGCGCGGCGACCTCGCGGCCCGCGTCGACCGGCTCGGCTACCCGGTGGACGTGGTCGAGGAGGCGCTGGTCGACCCGGTCGACTGGGCCCGCCAGGGCCTCGCCGCCGGGACACCCTTCTCGCTGAGCCACACGTTCTCGCAGTCGGGCCCTCTCCGACCGTCGAACGTCGACCGCCGCGCCCCCGGCCTGGTGTTCGTCGGCACCGGCACGGTGCCGGGCGTGGGCGTCCCGATGGTGCTGCTGTCGGGCAAGCTGGCGGCCGAGCGGTTGGGGCCCGGGGCATGAGCCGGCCGGTCCGATCGGCACCGGCGGCCGGGGCGCACCCCGGGCGCGCCCTCGCCGTCCCGCCCGAGCTCCGCGACGCCTAACGGGAGTGCCGGCGCCTGACGCGCCGGCACGGCACCACGTACTACTGGGCGACGCGGGTGCTCCCCGCCGAGCGCCGCCCCCACGTGCACGCGCTCTACGGCTTCTGCCGTCACGCCGACGAGATCGTCGACGCGCAGGACGGCGAGACCGTCGAGCGCCGCCGGGCGCGGCTGGACGACCTGCGTGCGTCGCTCGGCGACGCCCTCGCCACCGGCGTCGCCGACCCGGCGGCGGCGCCCGCCGTCCGGGCCGTGGCCCACACCGCCGGCACCTTCGCCATCGCGCCGTCGTGCTTCGACCGGTTCCTGCGGTCGATGGCGATGGACCTGACCACCACCGGCTACCGCACGTGGGGCGACCTGTGCGACTACATGGACGGCTCGGCGGCGGTCATCGGCGAGATGATGCTCCCGCTGCTCGGCGGCCGAGACCCGCGTGGCGTGGGTCCGGCGCGGGACCTGGGCCTGGCCTTCCAGCTCACCAACTTCCTGCGCGACGTGGGCGAAGACCTCGACCGGGGCCGGGTCTACCTGCCCGCCGACGATCTGGAGCGCTTCGGGGTGGACGTCACCGCACGGGTGGTCACGCCGGCCTGGCGGGCCCTCGTGCAGTTCGAGACCGCCCGGGCCCGGACGCTCTACGCCTCGGCCGACCGGGGGGTCGCACTGCTGCCGCCGTGGTCGGCCCGGTCGATCCGGGCTGCCCGCGTGCTCTACGCACGCATCCTCGACGAGATCGCCGCCAACGACTACGACGTGTTCTCGATGCGAGCCCGAGTCCCCACCGCGACAAAGTTGACCGTCGCGGCCGGCGCCCTGCTGCGGCGATGACGGCCGGTCCGCACGACGGGCCGACCAGCACCCTCACGCTGCAGGAGGTGGCCGACCGCCTGGGTGTCCACTACATGACCGCGTACCGCTACGTGCGGACCGGCCAGCTCGCGGCCGGCCGGCGCGACGGTCGGTGGGCCGTGACCGCCGCCGACCTGGCGGCCTTCGAGGATTCCCGGTCACGTGCGCCGGCTGCCGGCCGGCGACCGGCGCGCCCGGGCCGCGGGGACCGCGGCGGGGACGGCGGCGGTGGGCACGGCGCGGCCGGCCGCGGTGACCGCCCCGGCGCGTCGACGACCGGGGATGCCGTCCCGGCAGACGACGCCGGCCGCTACCGGGACCGCCTGCTCGAGCGCCTCCTGGCCGGCGACGAGGCAGGTGCCTGGCAGGTCGTCGAGTCGGCTCTCGTGGCCCGCATGGCCGCCGACCGGGCCCACCTCGACCTGCTCGCCCCCTGCCTGCGCGAGGTCGGCGAGCGCTGGGCGCAGGGAACGCTCGGCGTCGACGGCGAGCACGTCGCGTCCGCGGTCGCCGCCCGCCTGGCCGCCAGGCTGGCGCCGCTCTGCGCCCGGCGGGGCCGCAGTCGCGGGACCGTGGTGCTCAGCGGTGCCCCGGGCGAGTTGCACGGCCTGCCGATCACGCTGGTCACCAACGTGCTCCGGTCGCGTGGCTGGGACGTCGTGGAGCTGGGACCGAACACGCCGAGCGACGACCTCGTCCGGGCGGCGCGCGCCGCCGACCGGCTCCGCGCCGTCGGGGTGAGCGTCGGCAGCGCTGCCACCTCGGACGCCGCCGCCGGCATGCTCGCCGAGATGCGCAGGAACGTCCCCGGGGTCCCGCTGTTCGTCGGGGGCCCGGGCGTGCCCGACGCGGCCGTCGCCCGCCGGCTCGGCGGTGACGGCTGGGCCGCCGACGCCAACCAGTTCGACGCCTTGCTGTCGACCGGGCGACCGGCCGCTCACGACGTCACCACCGACGTCACCACCGACGGGGTCTGATGTCCCGTCCCGTCGTGGCGCAGCGACGTGTGCGACGTCGGCGACGTCTCCGGGGCGAGGGCCCACGTAGAACGTGAGCGGATAGGTCACGCTGGCGCGTGTCACCGTGCTGCCTTGCCGGTCGGCCGAGCTGTGGAGCTGGTGCTTCCCTGCCAAATCCCCACGCGTAGGCCGTGGCGAGCGCCCTATCCGCTCGGCCGCTGACTCGATGCGGTGCCCGAGGTCGCGCAGGCTGGCGCGGCCCATGGGCGCCCAGACCTCGGTCGCCGAGGGAGCGCTCCACGGC
>DASSGC010000444.1:0-23620 GCA_035693765.1 Acidimicrobiales bacterium | reverse complement strand
CACGGGGTCGCCCTGACCCACCTTCGCCGGGGGGGCCCGGGGGGGTAACGCTCAGCATCACCCTGCACCCCGAACCTGCCCGAGATCCTTAAGCGGCGCTGAAGGCGGTTGGTCACACAGCACGGCTCGATGACCGCGCGGCGCGCCCGGGGTGGCGATCAGTACAGCGCCACCAGGGCGGCGGCCGCGTTGCCCACCGCCACCAGCACGAGGAGCAGCGCGAACGCGTGGAGCGTGCGGCGGGGCGGCAGCCGGTGGCCCACGAGCGAGCCGACCAGGCTCCCGGCGAGCAGCGCCCCGGCGAACGGGACGGCCACGCCCCAGTCGACCGCGTCGACGCCCCGGAACCCGAGGGCGACGAGGGCGTTGCCGACGATGACCACGAGCGACGTCCCGATGGCGGCCGGCATCGACAACCCCAGCGCCAGCGTGAGAGCGGGCACGATGACGAAGCCGCCTCCCACGCCGAACAACCCGGTGAGGAAGCCGACGGTGCTGCCGGCGGCCACGACGCGGACGATCCGCCCGGTGGGCGGCGCGGACGTCCGGAACCGCACGAGCGTGCCCGCGGCCGGCGCTCCGCCGCCGTCGACGTCGTCACCGCCCGCCCGCGCCGCCTCGGCGTACGCCTCCTCCTCGCCGACGCGGGTGCACGACGGGCACGCCGTCAGCATGCGGTGCGCCGCCACCAGGACCAGGCCCGAGAACACGAGCAGCAGCACATCACCGTCGAGCCGGCCGTTGAGCTCGGCGCCCAGCCACGACCCCAGGATGCCGGTGACCACGAACGCCGCCGCCGGCGCCCACCGCACGTGGCCCGCCCGGTAGTGCCCGAAGGCACCGGCGGCGGCACCGGCCCCCACGGCGACGAGGGAGGTGGCGGTGGCGGCGCTGGCCGACTGCCCGGCCAGGTGCGCGAGGACGGGGACGGCGAGGATCGATCCGCCACCGCCGAGCGCGCCCAGCGCCACGCCGATGAGCAGCCCGAGGGCGGCGACGAGAGCCAGGCTCACGACGGCGTGGGATCCGTGGTGCCGCAGGCCGGGGCGGCGCCGAGGGCGGTGACCCCGCCCAGCACGTCGGACACGTCCGCGAACCCGGACCCCCGCAGCAGGCTGTTGGCGATGGCCGACCGGGTGCCGCCGGCGCAGAAGAGCACCACCGGCCTGGCGGGGTCGAGCTCGTCGAGCCGGTCGCGCAGCCGGGCGAGGGGGATGGTCCGGGCGCCGCCGACCGGGGCGGCGGCCACCTCGCCGGGGTTGCGGACGTCGACGAGTTGGAGGTCGTCGCCCAGCTCGTCCTGCCGTCCGGCGAGCTCGTCGGCGGTGAGGCGCGAGAGGCGCGCCGCCCGCTCGGGTGTGGCGGCCAGGACGCCGGCGATGTCGTCGACGACGCCGACCACCCGGTCGAACCCGATGCGCCCCAGGCGCACGCGGGCCTCGTAGGCCGCCTCGCGGTCGCCCACCAGCACGACCGGCGTGCCCGCGGCGACCACGCTGCCGACCTGCTCGGCGAAGCGTCCGCCCAGGCCGACGTTGAGCGAGCCGGCCAGGTGCCCGTGGGCGAACTCGGTGACCGGGCGGACGTCCAGGACGGCCGCCCCACCGGCGACGGCCCGGTCGACCGCGGCGACGTCGAGCACGGCGAGATCCTCCTCGGCATCGAGCAGGGGGTGCTGGCGGCGGTTGAGCGTGGCGTCGTAGAGGAAGTAGGCGGGCGCTGCGGGCTGGTCCTCGGTCACCAGCGCCACGAACTCCTCGCTCGTCATCGGCTGCAGCGCGTAGTTGGTGCGCCGCTGCTCGCCGATGGTCGACACGGTGTCGGTCGACAGCGCCTTGCCGCAGGCGGAGCCGGCGCCGTGGGCCGGCAGCACGAGCGTGGGGTCCGGCAGGTCGAGGAGCCGGTGGACCGAGCGGTAGAGCTGGCCGCCGAGGTCGGCGGCGGAGACGCCGACCGACGCCAGCAGGTCGGGCCGGCCGACGTCGCCGATGAACATGGCGTCACCGGTCAGGACCGCGACCGGGGCGGCGCCCGCGGCGGGCCGCACCACGAGCGACACCGACTCCGGCGTGTGGCCCGGCGTGTGGAGCACCTCGACCTGCACGGCGCCGAGGTCGATGACCTCGCCGTCGGCGAGGGCGCGGGACGGGAACTCGGTCGCGTCGGCCGAGCCGACGGCGATCTCGGCGCCGGTGGCGGCGGCGAGCTCCAGGTGGCCCGAGAGGAAGTCGGCGTGGAAGTGGGTGTCGACGATCAGCTCGATGGCGAGTCCGGCGTCGCGGGCGGCGGCCGTGATCTCCTCGATGTCGCGGCGCGGGTCGACGGCGACGGCCCGGCCGGTCGTGGCGTCGCCCACGAGGTACGACGCCTGGGAGAGGCAGCCGAGGTAGAGCTGGCGGATCACCACGGGGTCGGGAAGGTCGGCCAGGAGCCGGTCGCCCGGGGTGGGGGTCGACGAGATCGATGCCGTGGTCATGCGGGGGCCTCCGTCGGCTCGGTGATGGTGGCGACGACGTCCGGAAGGTCGCACGCGGGGCGGGGCCGGGCGTTGTGGGGCAGGCGGGCCAGCATGAGCCCCCGCGCCTCCCAGCCGGCGACACCTCCGGCGAACACGTGCACCGACCGTAGTCCGGCGGCGGCCAGGCGGTCCTCCGCGAGCCCGGCGCGGCGTCCCGACTCACGGACGAGGTCGGCGGCGGTGAACGGCGCGGCGGTCGGCACGGTGGAGTGGCCCTCCTGGTCGGGTCGGATGCCCGGGGCAGCTGTCCTCGTATATACCCCGGTGGGTATTCAGCGATCATACCCCCATGGGTATAGACTCGCCACCATGCGATTCCCGGACGAGGTCGCCGACGATGTGCAGAACCGACTCAAGCGGGCCGAGGGCCAGCTGCGCGGCGTGCAGCGGCTGCTCGACGAGGGCGCCGACTGCAAGGCCGTCATCACCCAGCTCACCGCCGTCCAGGCCGCGCTGCACCGGACCGGGCTGCGCCTCATGTCCGCCGGCATGCGCTACTGCCTGGCCGACCCCGACCGCGCCGCGGCCGAGGGCATGACCACCGAGGACATGGAGTCGCTCTTCCTCACGCTGCGTTGACAGCCGGCCGGACGCGACGAGAAGCGGCGGCAGACACGGCGGGAACCCCGTAACCAGGCGCGGTGCGTCGACTACGCTCCGGCGCTGTGAGCGAGCCGACCTCTGGCGCCGAGCTGCGCCGCGCACCCTTCCCGGAGGTCAACACCGAGGTGGCACACGTCGCCCGGGTGTACGACTTCCTGCTCGGCGGCGAGACCAACTTCGCCGTCGACCGAGCGGCCGCCGAGGAGGTCACCGCCTCGGCCGGTGGCGTCGAGACGTCCCGCCGGTACGTCCGGGCCAACCGCCGCTTCCTCGGCCGCGCCGTGCGGTACCTCGTCACCGAAGCCGGCGTCCGCCAGTTCCTCGACCTCGGCTCGGGCATCCCCACCGAGGAGAACGTGCACGAGGTCGCCCAGGCGATCGCTCCCGAGTCACGGATCGTCTACGTCGACAACGACCCGATCGTGCTGGCCCACGGCCATCAGCTGCTGAAGAGCAGCGAGGAGGGCGCCACCGTCTTCCTCCACAGCGACCTGCGCGACCACGACGACGTGCTGCGCGAGGCGGCGGCCACCCTCGACTTCAGCCGGCCGGTGGCCGTCATGCTCGTGTCGATGCTGCACCTCTTCCCCGACAGCGCCCGCCCGTACGAGCTCCTCCAGCCCTACCTGGACGCGGTGCCCTCCGGGAGCTACCTGGTGCTCTCGCACCTCGCCGGCGAGTCCGACGAGATGTCGAAGCTCGGCGAGGCCGTCGAAGACAACGACACCATGAACTACACGCTCACGATGCGCGGGCGCGCCGACGTGACCCGCTTCTTCGACGGCCTCGACCTCGTCGAGCCGGGCGTGGTGTTCGTCGACGAGTGGCGCCCCGACCCGGACGACCCGACCGGCACCATCCCGTTCCACTGCGGCGTCGCCCGCAAGCCCTGACCGGGCCGGCCCGGCCGGGCCTGGCCCGGCCTCCCGGCGTCAGGACGAGAAGTCGGGGACCGCGGCGCGGGCCGACTCGCTGCGCCCCTTGGGCTCCTCCCACTCCTCCTGCCGGCCGAGGGCGGTGAGGTCGAGGAAGTAGTACGAGCCGCCGGTCGACTCGAGACCGCGGGCGTACTGCGAGTACGTGTGGAACACGCGCCCGTCGACCCGGAGGAAGCAGCTCCGGCCCGGCATCTCGACGGGCTGCGCGGCGTCGAAGAGGTCCTCACCCAGGGCCGCGTACTCCGCCTTCGTGCGGTAGTTGTACACGGCCGGCGCCACCGACTCGTCGATCGTGACGCCGAAGTCGTAGTTGAAGTCCGACCCGTGCGACGAGTACCAGGGCAGGTCCCAGCCCCGCCTCGCCTTCCACCACTGCAGCTTCTCCAGCGGCGCCCGCGACACCATGGCATAGGAGGTGTCCCGGACGTGGAGGTGCTCGAGGAAGCCGGCCGAGAGCTCGTCGGTGCCGGCGGTGCAGCTCGGGCAGCCCTCGTCCCAGGTGGGATCGAACATGAAGTGGTAGACGAGGAGCTGCCTGCGGCCCTCGAACATGTCGGCCAGGCGGACCTCGCCGTCCGGACCGGCGAACACGTAGTCCTTCTCGACCTCCACCATCGGCAGGTTGCGCCGCTCGGCGTTGAGCGCGTCGCGCTGCCGGGTGAGCTCCTTCTCCCGGGCGAGCAGGTCCATGCGGGCGGTCAGCCACTCGTCCCGGCTGGTGATCCTGGGAAGGCTCATGCAGGCATCCTTTGCGTTGGCGCGGCGGGACCGGCGGTCGGCCCCGCGAGGCAGACCGCCCCGGGGCCGGGAACTCATCGGTGGACCGCGCACCCGGCCGCCCGCTGGCGCAGGACGGAGACGGCGAAGTCCGCACCGTCGTGCCACGCCTTCAGGTCCCAGGTGGCGAAGCGGTGCTCGACGGCGAGCCCGGCCTCGGCCACGCACCGGTCGAAGTCGTCGAGGGGCAGGGCGCGGTCGACGTGGAAGCCGACGACGACGAAGCCGTCGGGCCGCACGTGGGCGGCGACGCGGCGCAGCGCCGCGGCCTCGGTCTCCGGCGCCAGGAAGACCATGACGTTGCCGGCCAGCAGCGCCGCGTCGAACGGCTCGCCCTCGCCCTGGGCCGCCAGGTCGAGCTCGGAGAGGTCGGCGACCAGCCAGCGGGGACCGGGATGGTCGTGGCGAGCGGCGTCGATGAGCGCCGGGTCGGCATCGACACCGACCACGGTGTGGCCCCGCGCGTGCAGCTCGGCGCCCACCCGCCCGGGGCCGCAGCCGGCGTCGAGCACCCGGGCGTGGCGCGGCAGCATCGCATCGACCAGGCGGGCCTCGCCGGCCAGGTCGGCGCCCTCGGACGCCATGCGGCGGAAGCGCTCGATGTACCACTGGGAGTGTCCCTCGCTGGTGTCGGTGACCCACCGTGTCGGCTTGGCCATGCGTCCACCCTAGGGAGGCGAGCCTGCGAGCAGCGACGCCGTCCGCTGTGTCGAACCGTGGTTCAACAATGGTTTCTCCGGGTTATCGCGTTATTTTGGCATTTCTCGTGCGGATCTATGCGAACACATGTACGCTGGGTGCGTGTTCGAGGCGCTCGCGACGGCCGTTGACGAGATCGACATCGGTGCCGACCCGGACGCGCTCGCCGCCGTGCTGGCCCTGCGCGACCGCCTCGACGCCCGCATCAGCGCCGCGGTGGCCGCGGTCGACGCCGCCGCCCTGTGGGAGATCGACGGCGCCACGTCGATGACCGCGTGGCTGGCCGACCGCGGGCGCACGACCCGCCGGCGCGCGGCACGGGCCACCCGGGAGGCGCGCCTGGTCGCCCGGCTCCCGCACACCGGTGCGGCGTGGGCCGGCGGCACCCTGTCGTCGGGCCAGGTCGAGGCGATCTGCGCCAACCTCGACGGCGATCTCGTCGACCTGTTCGCCCGGCACGAGGCTGCGGTGCTGCCCGACCTCGCTCCCCTGCCCGCCACCGACGTTGCCACCGCCATGGCCACGTGGCGCGCGTGCGCCGACGACCGCCCGCCCGCCCCCGACCCGCCGCAGCGGCTCCACGCGGCGCGCCTGCTCGACGGCCGGCTCGCGGTCGACGGCACGCTCGGCGCCGAGACGGGCGAGTTGCTGCTGACCGCGCTCCGCCTCGCCCGGACCGACGATGTGGAGGGCGAGCCCGCCCGCACCGGCGCCACCCGCCGGGCCGACGCCCTGGGCGACATCTGCCGCTTCTTCCTCGACCACCAGCGGGAGCACCGTGGCGGTCGCCACCGGCCGCACATCAACCTGGTGGTCGAGCTCGACCGGCACGGTGACATCGGCGCCGCCCGCACGCTCGGCGGCACGCCGGTCGACCGGGTCAGCGCCGGGCGGTTGCTCTGCGACAGCGTGCTGCACCGGGTCGTCGTCGGCAGCGGGTCGGCGATCCTCGACTACGGCCGGGCCATCCGAGCCGTGCCGCCGCCGCTGTGGAACGTCACGGTCCTGCGCGACCGGCACTGCCGCTTCCCGGGCTGCGACCGACCTCCCGGCTGGTGCGAGGCACACCACGTCCGGCCGTGGGAGAAGGGCGGTGTCACCGCACCGGGCAACCTCGTGCTGCTCTGCAGCCGGCATCACCATCTGGTGCACCGGCCCGGCTGGCGGGCGGAGCTGCTCGCAGACGCGACGCTCCGGGTGACCGACCCGAGGGGACGGGTGCGCACCACCCGGGCACCGGTGGCCACGGGGCCGCCCGGAGACGTGCCCCTGCCACTTGCCGGCTGAGCGACAGCGACGCCGAGCGTCACTCCCCGGGCTCGTCTGGTGCTGCGGTGGTCATGGCTTGCGTCCTACGGCGCCGTACGCCGCGACCGGCAGCCCGTCCGCCGTCGGCGGAGGCGTATCGGGCGGGTGCCAGCCGTCGAGCGTGACGATTCCCGGGCCCACCAGCTCGAGCCCGTCGAGGAAGCGGGCGACTTCGGCCCGGCTGCGCAGGATGAACGGGCTGCTCATCGTCTCGTTGACCCGGCGCATCGCCTCGGCCAGCTCGGGTTGCCCATCGCTCGCCAGGTGCGAGATGGCGAGGTAGCTGCCCGCTGGCACGGGCTTGAGCAGGCGTGCCACGAGGCCAGACGGGTCGTCCTCGTCGCCGATGAGGTGGAGGACGCCGACCAGGACGATCCCGACTGGTTGGGCGAGGTCCAGGGTCGCCGCGGCGCCCGCCAGGATGGTGCCGGGATCGCGCAGGTCGGCCTGGAGGTAGTCGGTGGCCCCCTGCGGGGTGCTGCGGAGCAGGACGTGGGCGTGGGCGAGGACCACGGGATCCTTGTCCACGTACACGACCCGGGCCCCCGGCGCGGTGTGCTGGGCGATCCGGTGAACATTGTCCCCGTTCGGTATCCCGGTGCCGATATCCAGGAACTGCCGGACACCCAGGTCGCCGGCCAGATGCCGCACAGCCGAGGCCAGGAAGGCGCGTTGAGCGCGCACCATCGCTCGTGCCCGCTCGACGCCTCCGGGCAGCGCGGCCGATCCTCGCTCGGCTGCCTCCCGGTCGACGGCGAAGTGGTCGACGCCCCCGAGCAGGTAATCGTAGACCCGCGCCGGATGGGCCGAGCTTGTGTCGATCTCGACGGACCCGAGGTCACGCTCGTCGCGGTCCGCGACCCGCGAGTCGGCACCAGGCCCGATCATCGCTCGTGACGTCCCGGCGCCGGATGCCGCGCCCACCTCGACTTGCGCTCAGCGCCTTCCATGGCTGGAGGGAACCATGGGCCGGTCGGGGCGCCGAGGTCGCAGTCTGGACCGGCATGGCAACATGCCAAGCACGCATAGACGCGAGGCGACCTGATCGGGCTGCTTACACTGCCCGCCTTTCAGGGGGAGCGATCGGTGAACGCGCTGTGGTCGAGTCCAGCGATCTTGAACGCTGCCATCAAGGGCGACACCGGCGCCGTCATCCGGCTGGCCCGCGAGGCCCAAGGCCGAAGCCAAGCCGATCTCGGCGCCGCGTGCGGCTACAGCCAACCGGTCGTCTCTCGCATCGAGCGGGGACAACGACATGCCTATGACATCCGCATCCTCCGGCGGTTCGCCCAGGTGCTCGACATCCCGCCGCAGCTCCTCGGCCTCTCCGGCCCATTGGACGGCGTCACCGAGCCCCCGATGAACCGCCGCGACTTCCTCGCCGGCACCGCCGGCGTCGTCGCCTCGACGCTCCTGCCGGCCATCCCCGCACCGTCCACCGAGACGGTCGCCGACGCCCTCCGGCTCGTGACCGCCACCCAACGCCGCCTCGACGGGACCATGCCGTCCCGCGACCTCGCCGAGCCGGTCCTCGCGCATCTCCGCATGACCGGGCGTGCCGTGACCACCGCCGCCGACCTCGACACCCGCACCGATCTTGCCGCGGCCCTGAGCGAGATCGCCGGCTTCGCCGGATGGCTCCACTGGGACATGTACGACCTCGGCTCCGCCCGCCGCTACTACGACGTAGCCATCACCTCGGCCCACAACGCCCACGACCGCCTCCTTGGCGCGTACATGACCGGCAGCCTTGCCGCCTTCGCCGCCGAACTGGGCGACACCCCAGAGGCCCTCACCCTCCTCGCCGCCGCCCACCAACAACTCGGCACCAACCCACCCGCCATCGCAATTGCCTGGCTCTCCGCCGTCGGCGCCCTCGCCCACGCCTCGGCACACGACGAACGCGCCGCCCTCGCCGCTCTCGAACACTCCCAGGCCGCCGTCGAACAGCAGGCAGGTGAGTCGCCCCCATGGCCCTGGGTCTTCGCCTTCGACTCGGCGAGGGTCGCCGCCTACCGGCTCGCCAGCACCGTCCGCCTCGGTCAAACCGACACCGCCGTCCGCGCCGCCTACGACGCCGGACCGCTGCTGGCGGCACCCACCCGCCAAGCCGCTCTCTGGCGACTCGACCATGCCGACGCCCACCTCCAAGCCGGCGAGGTCGACTACGCCTTCACAATCGCCACCGACGTCCTCGACACCAGCCCCGCCCAACACAGCGCCCGCATCGTCAACCGGGCCCGAGCTCTCCGACGCGGCTACGCCGGCCACAACCCACCGTCGGCTGTGCGCAGGTTCGACGAGCGCATCAGCGCCGCCAGCGCCTAGCCACGACACCCGATGCCCAGAATCGCCATCAGCGGCCACCGCGGCCTACCCGATGCCACAGCGGCAATGGTCGACGCCGAGCTGCGCTCCCGAGTCGCCAAGCACAACCCCGCCGAGCTGGTCGGGCTCTCCTGCATCGCGGACGGGCCGGACGCGCTGTTCGCACAAGCCGTGCTCGACCACGGCGGCGAACTCGAGGTGTTCGTGCCCGCGGATGAGTACCGAGCGGGACTCCCCGCAGAACACCACTCGACGTACGACCGCCTCCTGGCGGCCGCCTCCACGGTGCACCGGCTGCCCTACCGGGAGTCGACATCCGAGTCGCACATGGCGGCATCCGAGCTCATGCTCGACGGTGCCGACGAGCTGTACGCCGTCTGGGACGGGCTGCCCGCCCGCGGCTACGGCGGCACCGCCGACGTCGTCACCGCCGCCCACCGCCTCGGGCTACCCGTCGCGATCATCTGGCCGAACGGCGCGACCCGCGACTGAGGACGCCCCCTCGGGCCGCCGGGCCAGTGAAACGCGTTCTAGTATCCGGGCATGGCCGCCAGCTACGAGATCGCCGGGCGCACCGTCGCCATGCCCTGTGTCGTGCGGGACGCGTCGGCGGGTACCGCCATGTTCGAGGTCGATGCGGCCGCGGCGCAGGCCCTCCTGCCCGGGGACCGCTTCACGGTGGTCGAGACCTCGGCCGGGCGCTGCCAGCTGGTGCTCGCGGTCATCGACTACCGGGACAACGATCTCGGGGCGTACCACGAGGTCGGGATCACCTTCTTCGTCCGGCCGCGGGACGCGGCGGGCCCGGAGGGGACGTTCATCACCCGGCTGCCCGTCGACCAGGCGTTCACCTGCGAGGCCGGCCGCACCATCTGGGGCTTCCCCAAGACGATCGAGGACATCGCGTTCGACTACGCCGACGACCACCTGACCGCGACGCTGCGCATGGACGGACAGCTCGTCCTGTCCCTCACCGTGCCCCGGGGCGGCCGCGACGAGATGCCGCCGCTGCCGCTGACGACGTACTCGCTCATCGACGGCGCGCCCCATGCGACCGCCTTCACCCAGGGCGGCGCCGGGTCGCAGGTCGTCGTCGGCGATGCCGGGGTCACCCTCACGCTCGGCGAGCACCCGGTGGCCAAGGAGCTCGCCGCGCTCGGCCTGCCGGCCGCCGCGGTGATGTCCACCTGGACCGAGCGCATGCAGGCCACGTTCGCGGCCCCCGAGCGGCTCGGCTAGCCCTCCCGTTCCGGGAGCCGCCAGTCGATGGGCTCGCGCCCGGCCGCCACCAGCGCCGCGTTCGCCCGGGAGAACGGCCGGCTCCCGAAGAACCCGCTCGACGCCGACAGCGGCGACGGGTGGGGCGACTCGATGATCGTGTGCCGGCTCGTGTCGATCAGCGCCTTCTTCTTGCGGGCCGATGCGCCCCACAGGATGAACACGACCCGCTCGGGCTTGTCGTTCACCGTCCGCAGCACCTCGTCGGTGAACCTCTCCCACCCCTTGCCCTGGTGCGACGCCGCCCGACCCTGCCGCACGGTCAGCGACGCGTTGAGCAGCAGGACCCCCTGCCGGGCCCACGAGTCCAGGCAGCCGTGCCGCGGCGGCGGGATGCCCAGGTCGGACTCCAGCTCCTTGTAGATGTTCTGGAGCGACGGTGGCAGGGCGACCCCCGGGCGCACCGAGAAGCACAGCCCGTGCGCCTGGCGCGGCCCGTGGTAGGGATCCTGTCCGAGGATCACCGCCTTCACCGCCGCGTACGGCGTCAGGTGCAGGGCGGCGAACACCTCGTCCGGCGGCGGGTACACCACGCCGGCTGCCCGCTCGGCCGCCACGAACTGCTGCAGCTCGGCCCAGTACGGCTTGTCGAACTCACCCCGGAGAAGGGGATTCCAATCGGTTTTCACGGTCCCCCATCGTGCCAGCCAGCGGCCACCCACCGGTCGTCAAGCCCGCCGAGCGCGGCACACTCGCGGTATGAGCGACCGCCAACGCCCCGAGCTGGTCCGGCTGCGGGGGATCTGCCTGGCCCTCCCCGAGGTGTCCGAGCGGCCGAGCCACGGCTCGCCCGCCTGGTTCGTGCGGGGGCGGAAGACGCTGGCCATGTACCTCGACGACCATCACGGCGACGGCCGGCTGGCGATCTGGTGCCCGGCGCCACCCGGCGTGCAGGAGGCCATGGTCCACGAGGAGCCCGAGCGGTTCTTCCGCCCCCCGTACGTGGGGCCGAGCGGCTGGCTGGGTGTCCGCCTCGACCGCGACCCCGACTGGGACGAGATCGCCGGCATCGTGGAGGACGCGTACCGCAAGGTGGCCCCGAAGAAGCTGGTGGCCCTGCTCGACGGCGGCGGGGCACGGTGACGGGCAGGGCACGGCGACCTGGCAGCGGGCGGGAACCGGCTGCCAACCCCGCGTCACACGCGCTTCACGGCCGGGACACCGGGACGAAAAGCCGGTCGGGTGCGATGGCGTCGTGGCCGCTCCCAACATCCCCGCCGTCAAACGGGCCGGCCTCCCGGTCGACCTCCCCCGGCTCGCCGCCGAGGGCGACGGGTGGCTGACGCCTGAGGACCGCTACGCGCTCAAGACCTACGGTGCGTGCGCACAGGCGCAGCCGGGGGTGTTCATGGTCCGCATCCGCGTCCCCGGCGGCCGCGTCACCCGCACGCAGGCCCGCGGCCTCGCCGACCTCGCCGACGCCCACGGCGAGAGCTGGATCCACGTCACCACCCGCCAGAACCTCGAGCTGCACCACGTCGCGGCCCGGTCGGTGCCCTCCGTGCTGGGCGCCATCGACGACCTCGGGCTGACCAGCCGCTCGGCCTGCGGCCACACGCACCGCAACGTCATGGCTTGCCCCGATGCCGGCGTCGGGCTCGACGAGCCGTTCGACTGCGGTCCCGACGCCCGGGCGGTGGCCGCCGCCGTCGTCGCCCGCGCCGCCGAGCTGAACGTCGCCCTGCCGAGCCGCCTCAACTTCGCGTTCGGCGGCTGCCACACCTGCAACGACCACGCCCGCCTGAACGACGGCGGGTTCGTGTCGGTGGTGGTGGGCGGCGAACCCGGCTACCGGCTGTGGGCGGGCGGCAGCCTGGGGACGATGCCCGTGCTCGCCGTGCCGCTGGCCGAGTTCGTGCCCCGGCGCGAGGCCGTCGCCGCCGCGCTGGCACTGACCCAGGCGTTCATCGACCTCGGCGACATCGACAACCCGAAGAAGGGACGGCTCAAGTTCGTGCTGGAGTCCGTCGGCGCCGACGCGTTCCGCGCCGCCTGGCGCGAGCGCTTCGAGCACCTGCGGACCGGCAACGGCTACGCGCCCGAGCCGGTGGCCGTGCCCGGGGCCACCCGGCTCGCCGAGGTGATGGCCCACCGCCCCCAGGGCGGCTGGGGACCGGGCGTGCGGCCCCAGCGCACGCCGGGGCTGGCGCTCGTCACGGTCAACGTGACGCTCGGAGACCTCATCGCCGACGAGCTGCGGCTGCTGGCCGACCTCGCCCGCCTGGGTGACGGTCACCTCTACACGACCCGCAACCAGAACGTGCAGTTCCGGGACGTGCCGGTGGCCCGGGTCGCCGCGCTCCGGCGGGAGCTGGCGGCGGCGAACCTCGGCATCGAGGGCGCGGACGCGTCGGTCGACGTGCGAGCCTGCACGGGATCTGCGGTGTGCGCGCTCGCCATCACCGCCGCCCCGGCCGCCGGCGTGCGCGTGGCGGCCAGCCCGCTGCTGGCCCGCAACGGCTCGCTGCGGGTGCACGTGAGCGGCTGCCCGAACAGCTGCGCCCAGCACCAGGCGGCCGACATCGGCCTGGCGGGCGGCAAGGTGCGCATCAACGGCGCGACCCGCCTCGGCTACACCCTGCTCGTGGGCGCCGACCTCGCCGCCGGCCGGCTCGCCGAGCCGATCGGCCGTGTCGCCGAGGAGGACGTCGAGGCGGCCGTGTCGGGGGTGATCGGAACCTGGGAGGCGCTGCGGCGACCCGGCGAGCGGCTGGTGGAGACCGTGGACCGGGTCGGCGCCGACGCCTTCGCCACCCACGTCGCCTCCATCGCGGGCGGCTTCGAGGCGGCCCCACCCGCCGGCACCCCGCCCGCCCTCGTGGCCGCCTCGGCCTGAGCCTGCCCTCAGCCGGCCAGGGCGCCGAGCGGTGGCGTCACGTGCGGGCAGGCGACCTCGACGGCGCCCAGCGTCCATCCCCGCCGCTGCACCGTCTCCACCGAGCAGCCGACCGGGCGGAGCACCCGGCGCAGGCGCGACACACCGGAGTCGATGGCCGAGTCGCCGCACTCGTGGCCCCAGATCCTCTGGCGCAGCGTCGCCCGCGACAGCACCACGTGGGGCCGTTCCGCCAGCAGGGCGAACAGCGTCCGCTCCAGGTCGGTCAGCAGCACGTGGTCGTCGTCGCCCCACACGGCACCGCCCTGCACGACCACCTCGTGGTCCTCGAACCGCAGGTGGCGGTGCCGGCCGTGGAGCTCGGCCGCCAGCCGGCGGACGAGCAGCCCGAGGCGACCGCGGTCCGGCACGCAGCGGCGCTCGAAGCCGACCGCCGCGGCGGCCTCGCCGGTCACGGGCCCGACGCAGGCGGCCAGCGCGGTCGACGCCAGCACCGCCCGCAGGTCGTCACCGAGCGACAGGCGGTCGGCCAGGGCGGCGAAGCTGCGGACGGCGGCGGCGCTGGTGAACGTCACCGCGTCGAGCTGCCCGCCGAGCAGCTCCCGCAGCAGGCGCTGGGCGGGATCGAGGTCGGCGGCCGCGGTCCAGCGGTACACCGGGACGGCGACCACGTCGGCACCGGCGCCGCGGAGCCGGTCGACGGCCCAGGTCACGTCCTCGCCGTAGAGCTGCAGCGCCACCCGCGTCCCGGCGATCCCGTCGGTCACCAGGCGGTCGACGAGGTCGTCGAGCCGCTCGCTGGGCTCGTCGAAGTGGCTCGCCAGCCCGACGGCGGCCAGCGCGGCGCGCGCCTTGGGGCCCCGGGCCACCCGGTGGGCGGCGGCGAGCGCGCTCGTGAGGTCGCGGTCGAGCCCCCAGCTCTCGGCGGCCCCGAACCAGCTCCGGATGCCGATGCCCGTCGTGGCCACGACGACGTCGGGCGGGTGTCCGACCAGCGCCTCGGTCGCGGCCCGCAGCGGCCGGTCGTCGCCGAACGGGAGGGTTCGCACCACCGACCCGATGAGCACTGCGGCCCCCCGCCGGGCCAGCAGCTCGGCCTGCTCGTCGGCGCGGCGATGGGCGGTCACGCCGACGCGCCAGCCGGCGAGCGGGGGGATCGTGCTGCACGGCAGCGGGCCGTGGCCCATGGGCCCCAACGTCGCACCCCCCGGTTTCGCCGCGATTCCCCGAATGTTGCGCCGGGGTTACGGCCCCCGGGCGCGGCGCCTCGGGGCCGTGTGCGGGGTGTTTCGTCGCCGTTACCCGGAGTTGACACGCCGGGCGGGAGAGTGCGAGTCAGCCGCGCCGCACGGTTAACGCCACGGTCGCCCGGCGGACATCGCCGCCCCTGATCATGGGCCCCCATGGCGGCCCTGACCCACTGCCCGTACTGCGCACTCAACTGCGGCCTCGCGCTGCGCGAGGACGCCGGCACCGTCGTGGGCTTCGACCGGTGGAAGGACTCGCCCCTCACCCGCGGCGCCCTGTGCTCCAAGGGCGTCACGGCGTGGGAGCAGATGCCGCACGCCGACCGGCTCCGCCGCCCGCTCGTCCGGCGCGACGGCCGGCTGGTGGAGACCGACTGGGAGACCGCGCTCGACCTGGCGGCGGGCGGCTTCGCCCGGATCGCCGGGCGGCGCGGCGCCGGCGCCAACGCCGTGCTGAGCGGCGGCTCGCTGACCAACGAGGTCGCCTACCTGGTCGGCAAGTTCGCCCGCGTCGCCCTGCGCACGCCGCACGTCGACCTCAACGGCCGCATGTGCATGACCTCCGCCGGCGCCGCCTACACCCAGGCCTTCGGGATCGACCGGGCGCCGGCACCCCTGGCGGAGCTCGACCGGGCCGACGTGGCCGTCGTGATCGGCGCCAACCTCTCGTCGACCTTCCCGGTCGTCATCCCGACGCTGCTGGCCCGGCTGCGCCGCCGGGGCGGGCGGGTGATCGTCGTCGACCCGCGGGCCGGGCGCTTCGTCACGGGCGACGACTGCTGGCTGGCCCTGCGGCCGGGGACCGACGCCGCCGTCGCCAACGGCCTGCTGCGGGAGATCGCCCGCCTCGGCGCCATCGACGACCGGTTCTGCGCCGACCGCACCACCGGCCTCGGCGAGGCCCTGGCCGGTGCCGACCCGTGGACCCCCGAGGCCGTCGAGGAGACCGCGGACGTGCCTGCGGCGCGGCTGCGGGAGGCCGCCGCCGCCCTGGCCGGCGCCGAGCGGGTGATGTACCTCCACGCCCGGGGGGCCGAGCAGCAGGTCACCGGGGTGGCCAACGTCCGGGCCTGGATCAACGTGGCACTCGCCCGTGGCCACGTCGGCCGGCCGGGGTGCGGCATCGACATGCTGACCGGGCAGCGCAACGGCCAGGGCGGCCGCGAGCACGGCCAGCGCTGCGACCAGCTCCCGTCGGGCCGCTCGATCGAGAACGCCGACCACCGGCGGGTGGTCGCCGAGCGCTGGGGCGTGCCCGAGGCCGCCCTCCCCCGGCGGGGCCGCACCTACGTCGAGCTGCTGGCCGACGCCCGGGCCGGGTCGGTGGCCGGGATGCTGCTCCTCTCGACCAACCCGCTCGTCTCGGCGCCCGACCTCGACCACACCGCGGCGGCGCTGGACGGCCTCGACCACCTGGTGGTGATCGACCCGTTCATCTCCGAGACCGCCCGCATGGCCACCGTCGTGCTGCCCGGCACGACGTTCGGCGAGATCGAGGGCACCATCACCTCGCTCGAGGGACGGGTCCTGCGGTGCGACCAGGCCGTGCCTCCGGCCGCGGGCCGCAGCGAGATCGACGTCATCCGCAACCTCGCCAACCGCCTGGGCGCCGGGAAGCAGTTCCGCCACGTGCTCGGCCGCGAGGTGTTCGACGAGCTCCGCCGGGTGTCCGCCGGCGGGCCGGTCGACTACGCCGGCATCACCTGGCAGCGCCTGCGCGACGACGGCGGCGTCTTCTGGCCCTGCCCGACCGGCGATCACCCGGGGACGCCCGTGCTGCACACCGAGCGCTTCGGCCACCCCGACGGCCGGGCCCGCTTCGCCCGCATCGACCCGCAGCCGCCGCCCGAGGCCACCTCGGCCGCCCGGCCGCTGATCCTGACCACCGGGCGCGTGCTGGCCCACTACCTGTCCGGCGCGCAGACCCGCCGCATCCCCGCGCAGCTCGCGGTGAGCCCCGAGCCCGTGGCCGAGCTGCACCCCCGCACCGCGGCCGCCTGCGGGCTGGTCGACGGCCAGCTCGCCCGCGTCGCCAGCGGCCGGGGCGAGGTCGTCGTGGCCTGGACCGCCAACCCGCGGCTCCGCACCGACACGGTCTTCCTCCCGTACCACTGGCCCGTCGCCAACCGGCTCACGGCGGCCGACCAGCTCGACCCCACGAGCCGGATCCCCAACTTCAAGGTGACGCCGGTGCGGGTGGGACCGGCGAACCATCCACTCCTGCCACCCGCAGAACCACCCGCCCACGACCTCGACCACGAGCCCACAGCAAGGGGGACGGCATGACCCTGTCCACAGACACGACGACCGAGCCCGCGGCCCTGCCCGCGGAGCCGGTGGAGACACCGCAGACCGAGTACACGAAGCACGGGCAGTGGATCGACCACTGGGACCCCGACGACGAGACGTTCTGGGACCGGACCGGCGCCAGGATCGCCCGGAAGAACCTCGGCTGGTCGATGTTCGCCGAGCACATCGGCTTCAGCGTGTGGGTGCTGTGGACGATCGTGGTGATCAACCTGGCCAACGCCGGCATGGCGTTGTCGGTGTCCGAGCTGTTCCTGCTGACCCTGGTCCCCAACCTCATCGGGTCGGTGCTGCGGATCCCCTACACGTTCGCGGTCCCCCGCTTCGGCGGGCGCCTGTGGACCACGGTGAGCGCCGGGCTGCTCCTGATCCCGACCGTCCTCCTCGCCGTCGTCGTTCCGAGCGGGTGGCTGGCCGGCCAGAGCCACGACGTCCAGCTCTGGATCCTGTTCCTCTGCGCCGGCACGGCCGGGCTCGGCGGCGGCAACTTCTCGTCGTCGATGGCCAACATCTCGTTCTTCTACCCGGAGCGGCGGAAGGGCTGGGCCCTCGGCCTCAACGCCGCCGGCGGCAACCTCGGCGTCGCGTCCGCCCAGCTCCTGGTGCCGCTGGCGATCATCATCGGGGTGCCGGCCGCGGCCGTGAAGCTGCCGGTCCACGACGTGCACCTCGGCTACGCCGGCCTGATGTGGCTCCCGCTCATCGCGGTGGCCACGATCGGCGCCTGGCGCTACATGGACAGCCTCACCCAGGCCAAGGCGGACACCAGCTCGTACGTGACGGCGCTCAAGTACGCCCAGACGTGGGTCATGTCGTTCCTGTACATCGGTACGTTCGGGTCGTTCATCGGCTTCTCGTTCGCCCTGCCGCTGGTCATCAAGAACACGTTCCCGGAGTTCCTGGCCGGCCATCCCTTCATCGCCACCTACCTGGCCGGGCTCAGCTTCATGGGTGCCCTCATCGGCTCGGTCGCCCGCCCGCTCGGCGGCTGGCTGTCGGACCGGCTGGGCGGCGCACGCGTGACGCTGGTGGTGTTCGCCGGCATGGCCGCCTTCACCGGGATCGCGGTCATCGGCGTCCAGGAGCGGAACTTCCCGCTGTTCTTCGGGTCCTACATGGTCATCTTCCTGCTGTCCGGCATGGGCAACGGCTCGACGTACAAGATGATCCCGTCGATCTTCGCCGTCCTCGGCGCCAAGGAGGCCGAGGCGACCGGCGCGGACCCCAAGGCGATGGCGGTGGAGTTCAAGCGGCGGGCGGCCGCCGTGATCGGCATCGCCGGCGCCATCGGCGCCTTCGGCGGCGTGCTGATCCAGGTGGTGCTCCGCCAGGCGAGCCTGAACGTCTCGGCCCTGGTCAAGGCGGCGGAGACGCCGGCCGAGAAGGTGGCGATCGCGACCGCCCACTCCGACTGGTCGGTCCCCGCCCTGTGGGTGTTCCTGGTGTCGTACCTCGTGTTCGGCGCGGTGACGTGGCTGGTCTACCTCCGCACCACGTCCGGCTACGTGAAGGACGAGAAGGCGGTGCGCCTGGCCACCGCCTGAGGTCGCTCCCGCCCGAGCGATGAAGAAGCCCCAGGCCTGCGGCCTGGGGCTTCTTCGCGTCTCACGTGGCTCGGGGGGGAGGACTCGAACCCCCAATGACTGGACCAGAACCAGTAGTGTTGCCGATTACACCACCCCCGAACGTGGAGCGACACCCTATCCGGCCAGGGCGCGGCGTCGCACGTCGGCTACTCGACCGGACCGTCGATGTCGACGAGGCGGCGGAAGCCCACGATCCGGCCGATCGCGACGGCGCCGGTCTCCTCGATGTAGTCCCGCACCGACCCGCCCGCGTCGCTGGGCGAGACCGACGCGTCGAGGCCCAGCTCGCCCGCGATGGCCTGCACCCGGAGGGCGTGGTAGCCGTCGGTCACCAGGACGACCCGGGTCAGCCCCTCGGCCCGCAGGATGCGGGCGGAGGCGGCCAGCGACTCCCACGAGTTGGTCCCGTCGTTCTCCCGCAGGAGATCGGCCTCGGGCACGCCCTCCCGCATGAGGTACTCGGCGCTCGACCGGGCCTCGGTGCAGCGGTCGCCCGCCCGGCGGCCGCCGGTCACCACGATGCGGCCGGCCACCCCGTCGCGGTAGAGGGCGAGCGTGTGGTCCAACCGCGTCGCCAGCACCGGCGAGGGCTGGCAGTCGTACTGGGCGGCACCCAGGACGACGATGGCGTCGGCCGTCCGGGCGCCGTCGCGGCGGCTCGCCATCCACACCTGGACGAAGGTGACCGCCACGTAGACGACCCCCGCCAGCACCAGCAGCCCCAGCCCGCGCCAGGCCAACCGCCGGAACGACCGCCGGAGGGACCGCCGGGCGCGACCGGAGTCGGACGGGCGCTCGGCGGCCTGCCGCAGGGTGGAGATCACATCCGCGCCCTGGCCCCCCGCAGGCGGGCCAACGTGCGCGCACGCCCCAGCACCACCAGCGACTCGTAGAGCGGCGGCCCGACACCCCGGCCGGTGACGGCGACCCGTACCGGCCCCTGGGCCTTGGCCATCTGCGGCTTCCCCTCGGCGTTGACGAACCCCGACGTCGCCGCGGCCGCCAGGAGGGTGGCCTCGATCGTGTCGCGGTCCCAGGCGCAGCTCTCCAGGCCGTCGATCGCGGCGTCGAGCATGGTCGCAGCCCGCTCGCCGGGCCTGGCCACGTGCTTCTGCCAGGAGGCGTCGTCGATCTCGATCTCGTCGGTGCGGAGGAAGTCGACCATCGGCTCGACCTCGGTGAGCACCCGCACCCGGTCGCGCACCAGCTCGGCGATGGGCGCCAGCACCGCCTCGGTGGCCTCGCCGTGGGCGAGGAACGGGCGGGCCCGGGCGACGAACTCGTCGGCGGGCAGCGCCCGGATGTACGCGGCGTTGATGTGCTGCAGCTTCCGCACGTCGAAGAACGCCGGCGAGGGGATGACGTCCTCCAGGCGGAACAGCTCGACGATCTCGGCCAGCGGGCGGATCTCGACGCCGTCGGGCGGCCCCCACCCGAGCAGCGCCAGGTAGTTGACCATCGCCTCGGGCAGGTACCCGGCATCGCGGAACTCGGCCACCGACACCGAGTCGCGCCGCTTGGACAGCTTCTTGCGGGACTCGTTGACCAGCATCGGCAGGTGGGCGAACACCGGGCGGTGGTCGAGGCCGAGCGCCTCGCCGATGAGCAGGTACTTGGGCGTGCCGTTGACGTGGTCGTCGCCCCGCACGACGTGGGTGATGCCCATGTCGGCGTCGTCGACCACGTTGGCGAGGAGGAACGTGGGGATGCCGCTCGACCGCACCAGCACGAAGTCCTCGAGCTTGGCGTTGTCGAAGGTGACCGTGCCCCGCACCAGGTCGTCGAACGAGGTGCTGCCCGTGCCGGGCACCCGGAAGCGCAGGGCGGTGCCGGGGCCCTGGGCCAGGCGCCGGTCTCGGCAGTGCCCGTCGTAGCCGGGCGGGCCGCTGCGGGCCTTGGCCCGCGACTGCACCTGCTCGGGGGTGCAGTCGCACCAGTAGGCCCGGCCCGCCGCCAGCAGCTCGTCGGCCGCCTTGGCGTAGAGGTGCAGGCGGTCGCTCTGGTGGACCTCGTCGCCGTCCCAGCCCAGCCCCAGCCACCGGATCTGGTCGAGGATGTCGTCCGTCAGCTCGGGCCGGTTGCGCTCGACGTCGGTGTCCTCGATCCGGAGCAGCAGCTCGCCGCCCTCGCGCCGGGCCACCAGCCAGTTGACCAGCAGGGCGCGGGCGTTCCCCACGTGCAGGTAGCCCGTCGGCGACGGGGCGAACCGGAGGCGGGGCGCGGCGGCGGGCATCGACCCCAGGCTATCCCGGGGGTGCGACGACCTCGGATCGGCGCCCGCCGTCAGCGACGGGCGCGGGAGGCGCGCTCGCGGCCCGCCGGTGCGGCGCCGTCGTCGAGGTCGAGCTCGGCCCGCAGCTCGTCCAGGATCGGCTCGGCGCCGTCCAGGTCGACCTCGGCCTCCAGCTCGTCCTCGACCACCGGCTCGACCGCGGGCTCGCCCGCCGCGTCGGCGGCCGCGACCGCCCGGCGGGCGTCGCTCTCGGCCCAGGCCACGGCCTCGGCGACCGGCTGGCGCAGCCCGGCCACGGCGGCATCCACCGCCGCCTGGAGCTTGGCCCCCTTCCGCCCCGGCACCATCGGCATCCGGGCGGCCAGCACGGCTTCCAGCCGGCGCACGTTCTCCTCCAGGCCCGCGGTGGCCCGGCCACCCCGATCGCGATCGGCGGCGATCTCGGCCTCCAGCGCCGCCGCCCGCCGGCGGGCGTCGCGCAGCCGCATGGCGAACACCCGGGCCGCGGCCGTCCACCTGGCTGCGTCGGCCCGCTGGCCCGCCCGGGCCGCCTCGTGCGACCGCTCCAACGCCCGCTTGGCCAGCTCGGCGGCATCGGCCGCCTCGACGGCGGCGAGCTCGTGGCCCGCCGCGGCGTGGATCCGGGCCGCCGCGGTCGCGACGATCTCCGCCCGCAGGTCGGCGTCGCGCCGGCACGCGGCGGCCACGGCCTCCTCGACCTCCCGGCGGGCCTCGGCCGGGCGAAGCGGGACGCCGTTGGGCGGTCCGGTGGGCGGGTTCCACATCGATGACGACACTGGTCACCCCTCGGGGATCCGGATGTGCAGGGGACGACTCCGCATCTGTGACGCAGGGTGGCTAGGAGTTTACGGAAGGCGGCCGCTCCTGCGGGGTGTTGTCTATATCGACAGGAGGCTGCGCCAGTCGGCCCGGTGCGCGGCGGCGACCTGCCCGGGCGCCGACCGCAGCGCCTCGTCCGGCACGAGGTCGACCACCCGCCGCTGCTCGGGATAGTGGTGGGGGTTGGCCACCTCGGCGAACAGCGGCTGCCGGAACGCGATGAGGTCCGGCGCGGCGTCGCCGAGGAAGCCCCACACGGTGAGGGCGACGGTCATGTCGGCGAGCACGGGCGCCCGCCCGAACAGCGACGCCCGCTTGAGGGCCACGCCGGCGCAGCCGGCGAGCGCGTCGGCCTCGCTCTCGTCGGACGCGAGCTGGAGCTGCCCGCGGAACCGGCGGGCCAGCACGTACACATAGCCCTGGTCGGGTCCCTGCGCGCCGAGCCGGTCGCCGCCGTCCTCGCCACGGTCGCCGTCGCCCGGGCGCTCGGGGCGCCACGACTGCGGCCGCCGGGGCGGCGAGGTGTAGCTCCGGACGTGTCTGAGCGCCGGCTGCGGGACGTACTCGGGGGCGGCCACGGGCTCAGGCTACGTGCCGCCCCCGGCCGGGAACGAACCGGCGGCGAGCCGGGTGAGCTCAGTCGTCGGCGTGGAGGAGCCCGTAGACCAGCGAGTCCACCAGCGCCTTCCACGACGCCTCGATGACGTTCTCGCTGACCCCCACCGTCGACCACGTGCGGTCGCCGTCGGTCGAGTCGATGAGCACGCGCACGACCGCCCCCGTGGCGTGCGCGCCCTCCAGCACCCGCACCCGGTAGTCGGTGAGGTGGATGCGCCCGAGCTGCGGGTAGCGGCGGGTGAGCACCGACCGCAGCGCGGCGTCGAGCGCGTTGACCGGGCCGTTGCCCTCGCCGATGGCGACCAGCCGCTGGTCGTCGGCCCACACCTTCACCGACGCCTCGGTGTCGACGATCGACTCGCCCGACTCGATCGGCGCCCCGCCCCGCATGGCGTTGCGGTGGTAGGTGGTGACCCGGTAGCCCTCCAACCGGAAGTAGGGCTGCGTCCAGCCACCGGCCTCGCGCATGAGGAGCTCCAGCGACGCGTCGGCCGCCTCGTACTGGTAGCCCTCGGCCTCCAGGTGCTTGAGCCGTTCCGACAGCTCGGACGCGGCCCGGTCGTCGAGGTCGACGCCGAACTCCTTCGCCTTGAGCGCCATGCCGGCCCGCCCGCCGAGGTCGGACACCAGCACCCGGGTGTGGTTGCCGACCACGGTGGGATCGATGTGCTCGTAGCTCGCGCCGCCCACCCGCCCGAGCGCGGAGGTGTGGAGCCCGCCCTTGTGGGCGAACGCCGAGGCACCGACGTAGGGATCGGCGGCGTGCGGCGGCAGGTTGACCAGCTCGGCGACGTGGCGGCTCACCGCGGTCAGCCGCTCGAGGCGGCCCTCGGGCAGGCAGGCGACGCCCATCTTCAGGGTCAGGTCGGGGATGCAGGTCATCAGGTTGGCGTTGCCGGTGCGCTCGCCGTAGCCGTTGACCGTGCCCTGCAGCTGGGTGGCGCCGGCCACCACCGCGGCCACCGAGTTGGCGACGGCGCAGCCGGTGTCGTTCTGCGTGTGGATGCCGATCTGCTGCTCGGGGCCGAAGTAGGCCACGACCTCGCCCACGATGCGCTGGACCTCGTGCGGCAGGGAGCCGCCGTTGGTGTCGCACAGCACGAGCACCTCGGCGCCCTCGGTGGCCGCGGCCTCCAGCACCCGCAGGGCGAACTCCGGGTTGTGCTTGTAGCCGTCGAAGAAGTGCTCGGCGTCGAAGAACACCTTCATGCCGGCGGCTTTGAGGAACTCGATCGAATCGGCTACCATCGCCACGCCTACGTCGAGCGTGGTGCGCAGGGCCTCGGTGACGTGGAAGGCCGAGCTCGTGCCCACCACGCACGAGGTGGTGACGCCCGACGCCACGAGCGCCGTCAGCGTGGGGTCGACGTCGACCTTGCCGGCCGGTCGGCGCGTCGACCCGAAGGCCACGAGCGTCGCGGTGTCGAGGCGGAGGTCGCCGACCGCCCGGCGGAAGAACTCGGCGTCGCGGGGGTTGGCCTGCGGGTAGCCACCTTCGATCCAG
>DASSGC010000443.1:0-9779 GCA_035693765.1 Acidimicrobiales bacterium | reverse complement strand
GAGGACCTGCTCGGCGTGGATGGCCCGTACGAGCGCCTCGGCCATGGCGGCGGCCGAGGGCAGCGCCCGGCGGATGGCCGTGGCCTCGGCGACGAGCCGGCGCCGGGCGCCGAGGGCGGCCTCGGTGCCGGCCAGGGTGCGCTCGGCCTCGGCCAGGGCCGCCTCGGCCTCGGCCCGCTGGCGGGCGAGAGCGGCCCGGCGGGCCGTGACGCCGACGTGCTCGGCACGGTCCTTGAGGTGGACGCCCCGCAGCACGCCGGTGCGGAAGCGACCGTCGGTGGTCACGACCGTGCGGCCGTCGGCGGCCGCCAGGTCGTCGGCCCGGGTCGAGATCGTGTCGAGCACCCGGGCGACCGCGGCCGGGTCGACGCCGCCGGCCCACGCGTCGGGCACGGTGACGGCGAGCAACGCGCCGAGCGGCGCGGGGGCGGGCCTGCCGGCATCCGCGACGAGCTGGCCGTCCGCCAGGATCAGCGAGCCGTCCGGTGCGAGCTCGGCCCCGACGAGGCCCGCGGCCTCCATCGCCGCCTCGAGGCCGGCCCGGGCCGGCTCGTCCAGCTCGGGCCGGAAGTCGATCAGCTCGGCCAGGCACGGCCCCCGGTCGTGCCGTTGCCAGGGGGCGGCGGGCGGGTCGGGCAGGGTGCGGGCGCGCAGCTCGGCCAGGCGTCCGGCCAGCTCGTCCACCGTGGCCAGCTCGGCGGTCCGCCGGGCGTCGAGCGTGGCGGCGGCGCCCTGGTGGTGCTCGACCGCGGCCTGTGCCGCGTCGAGCAGGGCGGCGGTCACCGCTTCGTGCCGGTCCGCGAGGTCGGCGCCGGTCAGCACCGTCCGGTCGAGCGGCGCGAGGCCCTCGACCCGGCCGTGCGCGTCGAGTCGGTCGGCCCAGCCCGCCAGCGCCTCGCGCCAGCCGTCGACGGCACGCGCGGACGCGGCGCGGGCCTCCCCGAAGGCGGTCGCCGCCAGCTCCTCCGCCGCCTCGGCGTCGGCCACCTGGCGCTCGGCCAGATCGAGCGCGGTCGTCGCCCGGTCGACGGCGTCGAGCGCGGCGCGCACCTCGGCGACGTCGCCGCGGCGGGACCGGGCCGCGGCGCGCACGTCGGCGAGCCGGGCGCGCAACGGGTCGACGTCCACGGCGCCCGCGGGCAGGTCGACGCCTCCCGCTTGGCCGTGGGTCGTGGCGGGCGCGGGGTCGGCGGTTGCGGCCGGGGCCGCGGGCGTGCCGGTCGTCGGGGGGATCGAGGGGGGCGTCGCGTGCGCGGAGGGGTCGGCGGGACGCACTGCGGGCGCCAGCCCGTCGCCCGCGGGGGTCCGGCCGGGGGGGTCGTGAGGGTCGAGGGGTCGCGCCCCGGGCGCGGCGACGTCCGGCGGAGACCCCGCGGCCTCGCCGCGGTGCTCGCCGGCCGGGACGCCGGCTGCGGCGCCCGCCTCGTCGCCGGATAGCGGCACGCGCCGGACGGCAACGGCCGGGGCGTCCGGTGCCTGGACACCGAGGCCGGCGGCCACCGCCAGCGCGGCGAGGTCGGACAGCTCGCCGCGCAGGGCCGCCAGGTCGGACTCCGCCGCGGCGCGGGCGGTCGTGAGGGCGGCGCGGGCGGCGTCGCGGCGTGCGGCGCGGTCGGCCGCCTCGTGGGCGGCGGCGGCGACCTGGCCGTCGAGGTCGTTCACGTGGTTGCGCAGGTCGGTCAGCTCGGCGCCGGCCCGGTAGGCGTCGCGCGACGAGAGCGTCTCGATCTCCGTGCGCAGCCGGCGTTCGTCGGCGTCGTGATCGTCCATGGCCCGCTTGGCTGCGTCCCGCTCGGCCTCGGCGTCCGCCTGTGCCGCGCGGGCCCGAGCCTCGGCGCGCCGGCGGGCGCGGTGCTCGTCGGTCAGGGCCATCACCTCGCCGGCCCGCCGGTGCAGCTCGGCGCGTGCGTAGGTGCGGTAGACGGCGTCGAGCGCGTCCAGGGCACGGGCGGTGCGCGTGAGGTCCTCGACGTTGCGACGGTGCTCCTCCAGGTCCTCCAGGGGCTGGGCGGCGTCGTCGAGCGCCGCCTCGGAGAGCTGGGGGAGGGCGTCGGTGAGGTAGGACGGGAGCTCGAGGTCGATGCGGTCGCCGACCCGCGGGCTCCGGACGACGTGCAACAGTCGCAGGTGCTGGTCCAGCTCGGCGCCGCCGTAGAGACGGTTGCGCACCTCGGCCCGGTAGCCCGCACGCTGTTCGTGGGCGAACACGGCACCGGGCCCGAGCGTGGCCCGCAGCGCGTCGGCGCTGAGCGGCGTGCGCGCCTCGACCAGGGCGAGGTCGATGCCGGGGCGGCGGTCGGTGACGAACCACCAGGTGGTGACGCGGTCGGTCGAACGGTTGGCCCGGATCCCGCAGCCGCAGACGAGGTGCTCGTCGCCGCGGCGCAACTCGATCCACAGGTAGCCGACGGGCTGCTGCTCGTCGCGGCCCGACAGCATCCACGAGCGGAGCACGCCCGACTGCTCGCCGGCCGCGTCGATGCGGCGGGTGTCGGCCTCCAGCAGGAACGGCAGCAGCATGTTCATGGCGGTCGACTTGCCCGACCCGTTGACCCCGCGCAGCAGCAGCCGGCCGCCCCCGAAGCGCAGGACCTCGTCGCCGTACTGGTAGACGTTCGTGATCCCCGCCCGGTGGAGCACCCAGCGCTCGGCCATCGCACCAGGCTAGAGAACGCGCCGGTGAGGGCCCGACCACGGTGGGTCGAGGCATGGCGCCGAACGGCGTCGGGTGCATCGGTGCATCGTGCAAGCACATGAAAAGGCATGGTCGCCATTGTAGACCTGTTAAAGTGTCGCAACAGCCGTCGATGACGCGCTGGATCGCTAGGAACCGCTAGGGAATCGCTTTGGCGGTGGCCGTAGCTCCGAACCCGAATGCCGGGCCACTGGCGGCCCGGCGCCGTCCATCTGGAGTGTCTGCCATGCCCGACCTCGTGGTCGTCGAGCGGCTCGTGGCGACCGAGCCCGGCATCGACATGTGTGAATACATGTGGGATCTCGCCCTCGACCAGCGTGCGTTCGGACCGCGCCGCGTGCTCGTGGCACTGACCGACCGGTACGGCGGCCTGCTCGAGCTCGCGCACGCCGAGCGCACCGAGCCGCCCGAGGTCGCGTTCGGCCTGTGCCTGCACGGGTGCGCCGCCGGTGCGGTGGCGGCGGTCGCCTACTGTGACGAACCGGTCGAGGCCGGGTCGCGGCCGGGGCTCGTCGCCGAGGTGGCGGAGCGCTTCGCCGCCGCCCGGTTGTTCGCCCGGCGCCGGGGTGTGCACCTCGTCGACTGGATCGCCTGCGACGACCTGATCTTCCGCAGCTTCCGCATGACCGCCGAGCACGATGCGGCCGCCGGGGGCTGGGGCCTGGCATGAGCGCCATGGGGCCGATGGGCTCGGGTCCTCCGGTCTCGTCGGGCGGCGGGTGGACGGGCCCGGGGCGCCAACTCATCGGTGGCGGTCGATCGTCCCCCGCATCCCGGTCACGCCCGGCACAAGGACCGCTCGGCGATCGTGACGAGGATCTCGACGGTGTCGTCGAGCGGCAGCCCGCGGCCGGCGTAGAGCAGGTCGAACGCGTCGAAGCTGCACAGCATCCACAGCACGTCGGTGGCGTACTCGACGCTCACGTCGGCGCGCAGCACACCGTCCTCGGCGAGGCGACGGGCCAGGTGCTCCATGCCCCCCTTGCGCGAGGCGTCCATCTTCCCGGCCGCGCCGCCGACCGACTCGGGATCGAGCTGGGCCATCGAGTGGAGCACGCGGTAGATGTCGCGGTCGGCGGCGTACATCTTGCAGGCGGCGGCGAGTCCGCCCCGCAGGTGCTGGCGGGCGTCGGGATGGGTCACGGCCTCGGAGAGCGCCGGCAGCCCGGTGCGCTGCCAGAGGTCGTCCGCGAACGCGTCGAACAACCCCGCACGCGAGCCGAACACCAGGTAGATAGTGGAGCGGGCCACCCGGGCGAGCCGGGCGACCTTGTCGAGGCTCACCGGCTCGGTCGGTGCCTCGCGGAGGCGCTGGGCCACGGCGTCGAGGATGCGACGCCGGGTCTCCTCGGCGTGCTCGGCGCGCAGTCGCTGCTCGTACCTGCGGGTGGCCATCGGTCACAGCATCCCACATTTCACTTGACAACGCGCCGCCTGAACTACAACCTGTCTTCCGAAAGACTAGGCGTGCACCGAAATCGTGATCGGCATCGAGATCGAGATCGTGATCGAGATAGTCGACGGAATCCTCGGCCGGAATCCTCGGACCGAATCTCCCCCCAGCGAGGCTCTCATGCACCACGACATCGACGACACCACAGCGCGCGACCAGGCGGCCGAGGTCCTTCCGGTCGTGGTCGTGGGCGGCGGCCCGGCGGGCCTGGCGGCGGCCATCACCCTCGCCGGCTACGGGGTGGACTGCCTCCTCGTCGAACGGCGGGTCGAGCCGTCGCCACTGCCCCGGGCCACCGGTGTGAGCCTCCGCACGATGGAGCGCCTCCGCGCCTGGGGCATCGAGGGCGCGGCCCGGGCAGGCGGCGACGACGTCGAGTTCCGGATGCGCGTCTGCCACACCCTGGCGGAGGTCGCGAGCGGCTACGCGATCGACGTCGGCTACCCGACGAGGGACCAGAGCCTCACCGCCAGCCCCGTCGCCCCCGGCTGCATCCCGCAGGACCACCTCGAAGCCGTGCTGCGCGCCCACCTCCGGACCCTGCCCGCGGCCCGCCTGCGACTCGGCGCCGCCGTCGAGGACGTACGGCTCCACGCCGACCGCGCCGAGGTGGTGCTGCGTGACGCGGGCGAGGCGGGCACCCGGACCGTCGCCGCCCGCTACGTGGTCGGTGCCGACGGCCCGCACAGCCTCGTCCGCGACCGGCTCGGCATCGGCACGCGCGCCAGCGCACCCGACCGGCATGCGCTCGCCGTCATCGCCCGGGCGCCCCTGTGGTCCCTCGCCGGCGACCACCGCTACGGCCTCTACGCCATCGAGCACCCGGCGGGCGCCGGGACCTTCCTCCCCGCCGGTCCGCCGGACCGCTGGCTCTACGGCTTCGAGTGGGACCCCACGACCGAGCGGCTCGCCGACTACCCGGCGGGCCGGCTCGTCGACCGCATCCGGGCCGCGGCCGGCGATCCCGACCTCCCGGTGCAGGTGGAGCACGTGAGCTCGTTCTCCTTCACGGCGGCGATCGCCGACCGCTTCCGCCACGGCCGCGCCTTCCTCGCCGGCGACGCCGCCCACCGGGTGACGCCCCGCGGCGGCACCGGCCTCAACACCGCGTTCGCCGACGGGTTCGACCTCGGCTGGAAGCTCGCCTGGGTGCTCCAGGGCTGGGCCCCCGCGGCGCTGCTCGACACCTACGAGGCGGAGCGGCGCCCGGTGGCCGAGCACAACGTGGCCCGGTCGATCGACCCCGAGGGGAGCCGCCGGCCCGCCGTCGACGAGATGCACGTCGACCTCGGCGGCCGCATCTCCCACCTGTGGCTCGACGGCACACCCGGCGCCGCGCCCGTGTCGACGCTCGATCTCGTCGGCCCCGGCCTCACGTTGTTCACCGGGCCCGGCGTCCGGGCCATGGGCATCGGGACCGGGGCGGCCGCGCCGCATCCCGACGCTCCCGTGACCACCCGCACGGTCGACGGGCGCGTCGCCCGCGGGCTCGGCATCCCCCCGGGCGGCGGCCTCCTCGTCCGGCCAGACGGGGTGCCGGTCAGCGCATGGAGCCGCCCGGCCCACCGGCGCCGCGGCAGGTCCCGACCCGTCCGGACCGCCGCCGGCGCGTCGCGCTGACCCGGCCCCGTCACGGCGCGCCGGTGTCGTGCTCGCCCACGCTCTCGTCGAGGACGCCGTCCGCGGTGGCGACGTCCTCGGGCGAGCGCCCGACCGTGACGGGGCACGCGTGCCGGAGCAGGTCGAGGACGCCGTCCGCGGTGGCGACGTCCTCGGGAGAGCGCCCGACCGTGACGGGGCACGCGTGCCGGAGCAGGTGGAGGGCGGTGTCGTCGAGATGGTCGCTCAGGGGCTCGGCCACGCGACCGGACGTCGACCGCTCACCTGCCCACGCGCTCACTCGTCGACGAGCGTGCCGTGGTTGTAGGCGTCGTACGCCGACAGGTCGAGGAAGCCGTGACCCGAGTAGTTGAACAGGATCACCTTCTCCTCACCGGTCTCCTTGGCGGCCAGCGCCTCGTCGATGGTGGCCCGGATGGCGTGGGCGGTCTCCGGCGCGGCGACCTTGCCCTCGGTGCGGGCGAACAGCACGGCCGCCTCGAACACCTTCGACTGCGGGGCCGCCACCGCCTCCATCCGGCCCGACCGCACCAGCGCCGAGACGATGGGGCTGTCGCCGTGGTAGCGCAGGCCGCCCGCGTGGATCGACGGCGGCATGAAGTCGTGGCCGAGCGTGTACATCGGCAGCAGCGGCGTGAGCCCCGCGGTGTCGCCGAAGTCGTAGTCGAACGATCCCTGCGTGAGCGTCGGGCACGACGCCGGCTCGACCGCCACGAGGCGCACGGCGGCGTCCTCCATGAACGGCAGCGCGATGCCGCCCAGGTTGGAGCCGCCCCCGCACGACGCCAGCACCACGTCGGGGCGCGCCTCGCCGGCCAGGGCGAGCTGCTCCTTGGCCTCGAGGCCGATGACCGTCTGGTGCAGCAGCACGTGGTTGAGCACCGACCCGAGCGAGTAGTGGGAGTCGGCGCGCCCCGCCGCGTCGGCCACGGCGTCGCTGATGGCCATGCCCAGCGACCCCGGGCTCCCCGGGTCGCCGACCGGCGAGGGGACGCACTCGGCGCCCCAGGTCTCCATGAGCACCCGGCGGTACGGCTTCGACTCGAACGAGGTGCGGACCATGTAGACCTTGCAGTCGAGCCCGTACTGCGCCGCGGCGAAGGCGAGCGCGGCGCCCCACTGGCCCGCTCCCGTCTCGGTGGTCAGCCGGGTGATGCCCTCGGCCTGGTTGTAGAACGCCTGGGCCACCGCGGTGTTGGGCTTGTGCGAGCCGGCGGGGCTGCCCGACTCGTCCTTGAAGTAGATGCGCGCCGGGGTGCCGAGCGCCCGCTCCAGCCGCTCGGCCCGCACCAGCGGCGTCGGCCGCCACAGGCGCAGGATGTCGAGCACCTCGCCGGGCACGTCGATCCACGGCGCCGGGCTCATCTCCTGCTCGACGAGCGCCATCGGGAACAGGGGCGCCAGGTCGTCGGGGCCGACCGGCTCCCGGGTGCCGGGGTGCAGCGGCGGCTGCAGCGGCTCGCCGAGGCGGGGGAGGGCGTTGTACCAGGCCGTGGGGAGGCCGTCGACGGGGAGGTCGAAGCGCATGGCCGGAGCCTAGAAGCCTGCGCCGCGCCGGGCACGACCGTCGGGTACGACCGGGGAGGGCCGGTCATGGCGGGCGTGGGCACGTCCGGCGGCGCCGGGCACAGCCGGCGGGCGCTGGGCGCGACCCCCGCGGGGCCGTGCAGGTCCGAAGCGTCGTACGCCGGCGCCTGGCCGTGGCCCGCCCGACCCGGCCGTCAGGCCGGTGCCGGCGCGCCCGGGTAGCGGACGTACTCGTCGATCATCGCCAGCCCGAGGGCCCGGTCGACGGGCACGTCCGGTGCGACCCGGTCGCGGGACACCAGGTCGTCGACCAGCCGGCGGACCACGGCGTCGGTGGTCAGGTCGTCGGTGTGGTCGCGCCAGGCGCGGCGCTCGGCCTCGTCCGCGAAGCAGTACGCCTTCCACGACACCGAGAACCAGAGGCCGTCCCAGCCGTAGTCGGCCACGGGGGTGCCGTCGGCGTCGGACAGCGCCCAGCGCCCGTCGGGCCCGGCCACCAGGCCGGCGCCCGGGGCGACGATCGGGGGGTCGACCTCGGGCGCCACCGGGTCGACGCCGTGGAACACGCTGTCGGTGTCCAGCACGAGGGCGGTGTTGGCCCGCACCATGTGGACGGCCGGGTCGCCGTCCGGGCCGCCGGGCCAGTAGCGGAGCCGGCCGTCGTCACGGTCCTGGAACCAGGCGATGCCGGTGGCGATGTGGAGCCGCCACCGGTCGAACAGCCCCGAGTGGTGCATCACGACCAGCAGCCACTGGGGCAGCAGCTTGCGGTTGGCGCCCCGGAACTCGGGTACGTCGGTGTGCACGGCCAGCTCCTGGCCCGGGACCATGAGGTTGGCGAAGGCGATGGCGGGCTCCACGACGGGGCGCCCGTGGACGGCCACGGCGCCCTCGACCAGGCGCGGGTTGTGCAGGAACGACTCGACCCCGCCGATGTGGGCCCGCGTGCCGTAGGCGTACTCCTCGCGGAAGTAGCTGGTCCGGGCGGCGGCTGCCCGGACGTCGGCGGCCGGGCCTCGGGCCCCGCCGCTGCGCAGGAACGCCTGCACGCTGTCGTGGCGCTGCATGAGCCCACGGCCCAGGTCGATCTCGATGCGCTCGTGCTCGGCGTAGAGCCGATAGCGGCCGTAGCGGTGGGCCACCTCCACCAGGTCGCCGGCACCCGACGGCGGGTCGTAGAGGGGATCGACGGCGACGACGGTCGGCGGCATGATCGGACGACAGAGGTCAGCGGGAGGGTGGCACCGGACGCCCGCCCGCTGCCGCGACGACCCGGCTGCCGGGCGGGACCGATGAGTTCCCGGGCGACCCGACGTTGTACCCGGTGACCCATCGACGACCGGGCGCTGCGGGCACCCGGCAACGGAAAGGACCAGCCATGAGGGCCATCACCCCGTTCCTGTGGTTCGACGACGACCTGGAGGCGGCGATCGACCTCTACACCTCCGTGTTCCCCGACGGGAAGGTGCACGGCATCACCCACGGGCCCGACGGCAAGGTGCTGACCGCCGACTTCGAGATCGCGGGCCAGCACGTCAAGGGGCTCAACGGCGGGCCCGAGTTCCCCCAGACCGAGGCGTTCTCGTTCATGGTGGAGTGCGAGGGCCAGGAGGAGGTCGACCGCTACTGGCAGGCGCTCACGGCGAACGGCGGCGAGGAGAGCCAGTGCGGCTGGCTGAAGGACCCCTTCGGCGTGTCGTGGCAGATCGTCCCGGTCGAGTTCCTCGACGCGGTCGGCAACGGCACACCCGAGCAGGTGGGGCGGGTCATGGCCGCCATGATGACCATGCGCAAGTTCGACGTCGCGGCCATCGAGGCGGCCGCCGCCGGCTGAGCGCCCGACGCGGGCCGCGCCGTACCGGGGCGCGGCCCTCACCACCGCGCTCACCACGGCACCGGGCCCTCGTCGTCGAAGAAGCCGCCCGTGGGACCGTCGGGGCCGACCATCGCCATGGCCACGATGATCCGGGCGCCCTCCTCCACCGACTTGTGCCCGGCGTGCCCGTTGAGGTCGGTGGCGGTGTAGCCGGGGTCGACCGCGTTGACCTTCCAGCCCGGCAGCGCCTTGGCGTACTGGGTGGTGACCATGTTGAGGGCCGCCTTCGACGAGGGGTAGACGAGGCCGACCAGGCTCGACTCGAGGCGGTCGGGGTCGGTGGTGACGGCGAGCGACCCCATGCCGCTCGACACCATCACGATGCGGGGAAGCTCGGCCCGCCGCAGCAGCGGGAGGCAGGCCCGGGTGACCCGCACCGGCCCCAGCAGGTTGACGCCGTGGCAGGCGAGGAAGTCGGCGGGCCCCGTGTCGAGTGGAGGGGTGACGGAGCCGATGATGCCGGCGTTGTTGACCAGCACGTCGAGGCGGTCGGTGGTGCGGCCGACCTCGGCCACCGCGGCGTCGACCGAGGCGTCGTCGGTGACGTCGAGGGGCACGAAGCGCACGTCGCCGCCCGCCGCGGCCAGCTTCCCGGCGGCGGTGCGGCC
>DASSGC010000442.1:0-8166 GCA_035693765.1 Acidimicrobiales bacterium | reverse complement strand
GTCGCGGCCCCGCCCGCCCCGCCGTCGCCCGCGGGCGAGCGCGCCGGCTCGGCGCCGGTCTCCCCGGTCCCGGGCGACGACCCGGCGGCGCCGCCTCCGCCTCCGCCCCCGCCGCCGCCGGGCGCCGCACCGCCCGCCGAGCCGTGGACCGCGCCGGCCGCCGCGAACGGGGAGGCGCGCTCGGGCCCCAGGCACTTCCGCCGCGCCGGTGAGGACGCCGACCGATGAACCCCGCCAACAAGGCGCTCGTCCGCGAGTTCCGCCGGGAGGTCGCCGACGACCTCACCGAGCGGTTGCGCGCCGACGAGGTGGCCGACCGGCCGCGCATGTCGCCGGCCGATCAGCGCCAGTTCGGCCGCCAGCTCATCAACCGGCGACTCGAGCGCCACGCCAAGGAGCAGCTCGAGGCCGGCCTCGAGCCGCTCGGCTACGAGGACGAGACCGCGCTCGCCCAGGCCATCCACGACGCCCTGTTCGGCCTCGGCGCCCTCCAGCGGCTCCTCGACGACGAGTCGATCGAGAACATCGACGCCAACGGCCACGCCGACGTGTGGATCACCCGGTCGGACGGCTCGAAGCACCGCGCCCCGCCCATCGCCGACAGCGACGAGGAGCTGGTCGACACCCTGCGCATGACCGCCGCCCGGGTGGGCCTGACGGAGCGCCGGTTCGACAACGGCTCCCCGTCGCTGAACCTGCAGCTCCCCGACGGCAGCCGGCTGTTCGCGGTGATGGCGGTGACCGCCAGGCCGTGCGTCGCCATCCGGCGCCACCGGTTCCCCAAGGTGTTCCTCGACGACCTGGTGGGGCTGGGGTCGATCGACCTGGCCCTGCGCGAGTTCCTGGCCGCCGCGGTGCGGGCGCGCAAGAACTTCATCGTCTGCGGCGGCGTCGACGCCGGCAAGACCACCCTCTTGCGGGCGCTGCTCAACGAGGTCGGTCCGAACGAGCGGATCGTCACGATCGAGGACAACCTCGAGCTGGGCCTCGACCGCTATCCCGAGCTCCACCCCGACGTGGTGGCGCTCGAGGCCCGCGAGGAGAACGTCGAGGGCGAGGGCGCCATCGACCTGGCCACGCTGGTGCGGTGGGGCCTCCGCATGAACCCCGACCGGGTGATCGTGGGCGAGGTCCGCGGCCACGAGGTCATCCCGATGCTCAACGCCATGAGCCAGGGCAACGACGGGTCGATGTGCACGATCCACTCCAACTCGTCGGCGTCGGCGTTCTCCAAGCTCGCGATGTACGCCGTGCAGGCGCCGGAGCGGCTCAACCTCGAGGCCACCAACCTGATGGTGGCCAACGCGATCAACTTCGTCGTCCACATCGGCACGGCGGTCGGCGGGGGCGAGGGCGGCCTGCGCCGGTTCGTGACATCGGTCCGCGAGATCGTCGGGGCGGAGGGCCCGCTGGTGATGTCGAACGAGGTGTTCATGCCCGGCTACGACCGGCGGGCCGTGCCCGGCGCGCCGCTGCGGGACAGCACGCAATCGGAGATGGCGGCGGTCGGGTTCGACAGCTCGGTCCTGCTGCGCCCCGACGGCTGGTGGCGCTGAGGGCCGAGGTCGGCGCGTGGAGGCGGTGCCGGCGTTCCTGGCCGCGCTGACCTCCCACCTGGCACCGGGCTGCGACCCCGACGTGGTGGGGGCCGTGTTCACCCGGGCGTCGGCGGGCTACCGGCGCCCCCGCACCGACGACGGGCGGCGGGTCAGCGCCATCACCCCGTCGGGCGTGCCGTTCGAGGCCAGCGTCACGGGCGCCCGCGGCCGGGTCGACCCCGCCGTCCGCTACGTGACCGAGACGGCCACGGCCATGCCGTTCTTCGGGCCCCGCCTCGCGGCGCAGCGCGAGGCGCTGGCCGACCTGGCCGGCTTCCTCCCGCCTGCGGGGCGGGAGGCCGCCGGCGAGCTGGCCGACCTGCCGGCCACGCTGTTCCCCGACCCCGCGGCCGTGCGGGCCCGGACCCGGTTCGCCCTCACCGTCGGCGTGGTCCACCGCGCCGCGGTGCCGGGCCACCTGGCGGGGCTGAAGGTCTACGGCAACCTGGAGGCCGGCGAGGGCGGGCTGGGCCGGCTGGCCCGGCGCTGGGCGGCGATGGCGGAGCTCGCGTCCGCCGTGGCGGACCTGGGCTTCCTGGTGCCCCGGTTCGCCACGGTCGAGGTCGATGCCGGCGGCCGGATGGCCCACAAGCTCTACTTCCGCACGGCCCGGGCCGGCGCCGCCGCGCTGGCCGTGGCGGCGCGGCGGTTCGGCGGCGACGCCTTCGAGGTGGCGGACGTGCTGCACGCCGCGGGCGTCGACCTCGCCGCCGGGCGCCGGTCGTTCTACGTCTGCTGTGCAGCGCCGCCCGGCCGCGACCCGGAGATCTCGTTCCACCTCACGGCCAAGGCGCTCGGCCTCGACCCGGCGGCGATGGCCGCCCTGGCGCGCGACCTGGCCGACCGCCACCACGGGGCCACGGCCGCGGTCGACGCGCTCGCCGCCGCCGCGTCGGCCGCCGGCGGCGGCTGGTGCACGACGGTGATCGGCGTGGGCCTGCCGCCGGGCGGCGGCGTGGGCAAGGTGAACGTGTACGTCGCGCCCGGCGGCGGGCCGGTGCCCGCGGCCGGCGACCCCGGGCGGTCGGTGCCCCCGCCCGCGGCCGGCATCGCTCCCGGAGGCGCTCCCGGAGGCGCGGCGCGGCGCGATCCACCCCGGCCCCGCTGACCGGATCGCCCGCACGCCGCCACCAGGGCCGATCGCCCGCATGCACCCGACCCGCGCCGCGCCGACGGGTCAACCGCCGGTGTCTTCTCGGCGCGCGCGACCCGTTGGTGCTCACGCACAAGTACATTCGGCGGTGACGACGTTGGGTGCGCGGGTGGCAGGAGTGCGAGGACTGGTGCCACCGGTACGCCTAGGGAGACCGGGCCGGGGATGACGACACGCGTTCAAGTGACAGCGACCGCCGCCGCGCTCGTGCTGGTGCTGACGGCCGGGGCCTGCGGCGACGACGACTCGACCGACACCGGGGACGGGACCACCACGACCGAGGCCGAGGACAGCACGACCACCACCGCGCCGCCGACGCCCGAGGAGCTCGCGGCAGCGGCGTACCAGGCGAGCTGGGACGCGACCTTCCGGGCGCTCAACCCCGCGCAGGAGACCGAGGAGCTGCGCCAGCTCCTGACGGGTGAGGCGCTCTCGGAGACCCTGAACATCGTCAACGGCATCGCCCGCGACGGTCACCGGGTCGAGGGTTCGGTCAAGACCAGCACGTCGGTCGTCTCCGTGACGGGCACGCAGGTGGTGCTCGACGACTGCGCCGTCGAGAACTCCGTCGAGTACGACGGCGCCGGCCAGGTGGTCGATCCCGCCGAGAACGTCACCACCCACTACACCGTGACCGTCGTGAACGAGGGCGGCACCTGGAAGGTCTCGGACTTCGAGCGACTGGAGGAACCGTGCACACCGCAATGAGGGCGGGCGCCGCGTCCGCCGCCGCGGGCCTCGCGCTCACGCTGCTGGCGGGCCCGGCGGCGGCCGACATCTCCCCCGGCCACGGGGGCAACAACAGCGGCGGCACGTACAGCGCGTGGGCGTACTACGTCTCGGTCCGGGGCGGGGAGAGCAGCATCTCCCAGCCCGAGCCCTGCACGTTGCGGGACGCGCCGGACCAGCTCGCCCACTACGAGTACAACGTGATCAGCTACGACGGCGGCACGACCTACCGGGTCTGGTACGACTGCGTGGCGGACGGCGAGATCCTCGAGGACGCCGACGGCCAGTTCCCCGACGACTTGGCCCTCTGGGACAACATCGACTTCTGGGACGTGACGCCCGGCCCGCCCGAGGACATGATCGAGGAGGCGATCTCCCGGCTGAACCCGATCCCGCCGGAGATCGTCACCGACCCGGGCGGCGGGCTGCCCACCATGGTCGGCATCACCACCTACCTGAGCTTCGCCGCGCCGGTCGGGCGGCAGGAGATCCCGGTGACGGACGGGCCGATCACCGTCACGGTGTGGGCGGAGCCGACCGGCGAGATCGAGTGGGACACGGGCGACGGGCTCCCGGCGTGCAACGTCGACGACCTGCCGGCCGGCGTGTGCGGCCACCTCTACAGCGTCTCGTCGCTGCACGGCGGCGCGGTCGCCGGCGGGCGCCCCGCCTTCCCGATCACGGCGCAGATCAACTACACCGGCGGCTACACGGTCACCGCCAACGGCGTCACGGTCGGGGGGAACGCGGACATCGGCGGCATCCAGCGCACGTCGGAGACGGTGCTCGCCGTCGAACAGGGCCAGGCGATCAACGACCGCTGATGCCGCCGTGACCGCCGCCGCCGCCGCGCTCGGCGCACTGTTCGCCGTCGGGCTCGTCACGTTCTTCGTGGCGCTGCGGCCCGTCGCGCCGGCGGAGATGCCGCCGCCCCGGCGTGACGATCAGACCTTCGCCGAGCGGTTCGAGAACCTGACGATCCGCCTCGCCCTGGGCCTGGCGTCGGCCGTCGTCCTGGGTGCGCTCACCCGCTGGCCGATGGCCGCGGCCCTGGTCGGCGTGGCCGGGTTCATCGCGCCCAGCATGCTCGGTGGCGGCGCCGCCCGGCAGGCCAAGCTCGGCCGCGTCGAGGGCATCGCCACCTGGGCGGAGATGCTGCGCGACACGATGGCCGGCTCGGGCGGCCTGGAGCAGTCGATCATGGCCACCGCCGGCATCGCCCCGGTCGCCATCCGGCCCGAGGTGGTGCGCCTCGCCGCCCGGCTGGAGCGCGAGCGGCTGGCGCCGGCGCTGCGCCAGTTCGCCGAGGAGCTGGACGACCCGTCGGGCGACCTGGTCGTGGCCGCCCTGGTGCTGGCGGCCGACAAGAGCCCGAAGCGGCTCGGCGACCTGCTGGGGCGGCTGGCGGTGTCGGCCCGGGGCGACGTCACCATGCGGCTCCGCGTCGAGACCGGGCGGGCCCGCACCCGCACCTCGGTCAAGGTCATCACGATCTTCACCACGCTGTTCGCCATCTTCCTGATGGTCTTCAGCCGCGACTACCTCAAGCCCTACGACTCGCTGGAGGGCCAGCTCGTGCTCGGGCTCGTGGGGCTGTGCTTCGCCGGGGCGTTCCTGTGGCTGTCGCGGGCCTTCCGGCCCGACGAGGACGAGCGCTTCCTGCGCATCGAGGCGGTGGACACGTGATCGTCCCGCTGGTGCTCGGCGCGCTGGTCGGCCTCGGCGCCGTGGTGTCGTGGCGCCTGCTGTTCCCGCCGGCACCGCCGCTGACCGCCGCCATCGAGCGGCTCCACCGCCGCAACGAGCTGGCCCAGATCACCAGCGCCCAGCAGGGCGACGGGGTCGGCGACCTGCTGGAGCGCACGGTCGGCGTCTCGCTGGGCCGCCTGCTGCGCAACCTGGGCCTGCGCCTCGACTCGCTGGAGCCCGACCTGCGGCTGGTGGGGCGCACGCTGGAGCAGCACCTGTCCCAGAAGGTGCTGCTGGCGCTGTTCGGCCTGGCCCTGCCCGCGATGCTCGGCGTCTTCTGGTCGGTGATGGGGTTCGGCCTCGGGCTGACCCTCCCGGGCATCATCGCGCTCGCGCTGGGGGTGTTCTTCTTCTTCGTGCCCGACCTCAGCCTGCGCAGCGAGGCGGCCGACCGGCGCGACGGCTTCAAGCACGCGCTCGGCTCGTTCCTCGACCTGGTGGTGATCTCGCTCGCCGGCGGCGCCGGCGTCGAGAGCGCGCTGCGCGACGCCGCCCGCATCGGCCGGGGCTGGGCCTACGGCCAGCTCCGCAACGCCCTCGAGGTCACCACGCTCACGGGCGAGACACCGTGGGCGGCGCTGGCCCGGCTGGGCGAGGAGGTCGGCGTGCCCGAGCTGGTGGAGCTGTCGGCCAGCGTCTCGCTGGCCGGGACCGAGGGCGCCCGGGTGCGCGAGTCGCTGGCCGTGAAGGCGACGTCGCTGCGGGCCCACGCGCTGGCCGAGGCCGAGGCCAAGGCCGAGGCCACGACCGAGACGATGGCGCTGCCCATGGCGCTGCTGTTCCTCGGCTTCCTCCTGCTCGTCGGGTACCCCGCCCTCGACATCGTCGTGACGACACTGTGACCACAACCCCCAAGGAGGCGCCGCCATGTACGGCGTGATGTTCACCCTTTCCCTGCTCTGGAACCGCCTGCAGATGTTGCGGGAGGACGACCGCGGCATGACGACCGAGGCGATGATCGTCACGGCCCTGCTGGCAGCGGGTGCCGTGGCGGCGGCCACCGTCATCATGCAGAAGGTCACGGACAAGGGCGAGGACATCGGCGACACCATCGAAGGCGCGCTCGCCTACTTCTGATGCTCCCTGGTCGCCTGCGCGGGGACGCGGGCGCGGCCACGACCGAGATGGTCATCGTCGCGCCCGTGCTGATCTTCACCATCCTGCTCATCGTGCAGGCCGGTCTGTACTTCCACGCCGTGAGCGTGGCCAGCGCCGCGGCCCAGGACGGCGCCCGGGCGGCCAGCATCGAGAACGCGGCCGGTGAACCGTCGCTGGCCGAGGGCAGGCAGACGGCGCAGGCGCTGTTGGACGACCTCGCCCCCGACCTGCTGCTGGGCGAGGGTGTCAACGCCCAGGCGGTCGGCGCCGAGCGGGTGCGGGTGACCGTGACGGGCGACGTCGTGGCGGTCGCCAAGTTCCCCGGGTTCAACGTCAACCTGTCGGTCAACGAGCGGTCGGAGGCGGTCGTGGAGCGCTTCCGTCCCGACGCCTGACGTGGCACGCGATCGTGACCCCGGCGCGGCGAGCACCGAGCTGGTGCTGGTCATGGCGATCCTCGTGTCGTTCCTGTTCCTGCTGCTGGCCGCGGGCCGGCTCACCGACGCCAAGAGCGACGTCGTCGGCGCGGCCAGCGACGCGGCCCGGGCGGCGTCGGTGGAGGAGGGCGCGGGCGCGGCGCGGTCCCAGGCCGCTGCGGCCGCCGCCGACACCGTGGCGGGCGAGCGCCTCAACTGCGCGGGCGGGGCGCCCACGGTCGACACCGAGTTCGTCGGGGGGCCGAGCGGGAACGGCACGTTCGAGCAGGGCGCCTTCGTGCACGTGACCGTGCACTGCACCGTCAACACCAGCGACCTGACCTTCATCGGGATCGGCCCGTCGGTGCCCCTCGACGCCGAGGCGTGGGAGCCGATCGACCCCAACCGGAGCATGCGGTGACCCCCCGGTTGCTCCGCCGCCGGGACGAGGGGATCGTGTCGGTGTTCGTGGTCGTCTTCGCGTCCGCGCTGGTGATGACGATCGCCCTGGTGCTCGACGGCGGCCGCATGCTCGCCGCCCGGCGGCAGGCCAACTTCGCGGCCGACTCGGCGGCCCGCGCCGGCGCTCAGGCCATCTCCGACCAGGCCTTCCGCCAGGGCGCGGAGGTCATCGTCGACCCCGACGTCGCCCACGCCCGGGCCTGCGCCCTCCTGGGCGACGCGGGCTACCCCTGCGGCGCCGGTTCGACGGTGAGCGTCGTGGGCAACGAGGTGACCGTCGTGGCCGTCGGCTCCGTCGACATGTCGATGCTGCCGATCGGCAACCAGCCCATCAGGGCCGAGGGCTCGGCCTGCATCGCCCGGGGCATCACCGGCGACGAGGCCACCGCCGACTGCTGACCGCCGGCCCGGCTGGGCCAGACTCGCGGCCGTGACGCCCGACCCCTCCGCCGCCCTCCCCGCCGGGTTGGCCGCCGACCTGGCCCTGGCGCTGCGGCTGGCCGACGCCGCCGACGTCATCAGCCTGAGCCACTTCACCGGCGGCGCCGTCGACCACGAGATCAAGCCCGACGGCAGCCCCGTGTCGGCCGCCGACCTGGCGGTCGAGCGGCGGATCTGCGAGATCGTGGCCGCCGAGCGTCCGGGCGACGGGGTGCTCGGCGAGGAGGTGGGGGCGTCGGGGCCGGCCGGCCGCCGCTGGATCCTCGACGGCATCGACGGCACGGTCCTGTACGTGGCCGGGCGGCGGGGCTGGGCGACCGAGATCGCCCTGGAGGTCGACGGCGAGATCGTCCTGGGCGTGACCTCGGGCCCGGCCGACGGGTGCCGCTGGTGGGCGGCCCGGGGCGGCGGCGCCTGGCACCGGCGCGTCGCGACCGCCGACCGGCCGGGTGGCCAGGAGGACGGCCCGGCGCCGGGCGTGGACGAGGGCCCGCCGGGTGGCCAGGAGGACGGCCCGGGC
>DASSGC010000441.1:0-3634 GCA_035693765.1 Acidimicrobiales bacterium | reverse complement strand
CGAGGCGCACTGGTAGGCGGTGACGACCAGGCTGCGGTCGGCGCCGGCGAAGTCGGAGAGCGGCGCCATGATCGGCATCGCCACCGTCGCGAGCCCCGACGACGACGGGATGAGGAACGACAGCGGCAGGAACAGCAGGTACATCACCACCGCGAACGCGGCCTCGCCCACGTCGCCCAGCGCCTCCTCCGCCCAGTGCAGCACGGTGTCGGTGATCTGACCGTTGTTCATCACCACCGTGATGCCGCGAGCGATGCCGATGATCAGCGCCACGCCGAGCAGGTCGCGAGCGCCGTCGACGAAGGTCGACGTGAGCTCGCCCTCCCGCATCTGTCCGACCAGCCCGATGAGGATGGCGAACAGCAGGAACGAGGCCGTCATCTCCGGGAACCACCACCACAGCGTCGGCAGCCCGATGCCCAAGTCCTCCCAGGGGATGACGCCGTAGATCATGACGAGGAACGCACCGCCGAACAGCGCCAGCACCAGCTTCTGCTGGCTGGTGAGCACCACTGGGCCACCCTCCCCGCCGGCACCCGCTGCGAACTGGCGCTCGTTCGCCTCCTTCATGTCGTAGACGATCGACGCGGTCGGGTCGCGCCGTACCCGGTCGGCGTAGCGCAGCACGAACCAGATCCCGGCGGCGAGGCCGACGACCAGCAGCACGAGTCGCAGGCCGAGCCCGTCGCTCAGCGGGACGTCGGCGAAGCCGGAGGCGATGCCGGTGGCGAACGGGTTGACGGTCGAGCCCAGCACCCCGATGCCGGCGCCGAGCAGGATGACGAGCGCCCCCACCGCGGCGTCGTAGCCGGCGGCGATCATCACGGTGACGACGAGCACGTAGAACGCCAGGCTCTCCTCGGCCATGCCGAAGGTCGTGCCGCCGACGGCGAACACGGCCATGAGGATCGGGATCATCCACCGCTCGTGGCCCGCCAGGCGCTGCACGAGCAGGGCGATCCCCGCCTGTATGGCGCCGGTCCGCATGGTGATGGCGATGAACCCGCCGATGACGAGGATGAACAGGGCCACGTCGATCGCCCCGAACAGGGTCCCGCTGTTGAACACGCCGACCTGGCCGGTCTCGGAGTCCTCGATGCCGTACAGACCGTTGACCGGCGCCTCCAGCGAGTCGACCACGATGCGCGACGGGCTCGAGGGCACCTCCTCGTAGGTCCCGGGGATGGGCGAGCCGTCGGCGTCGAGGGCGTAGCGCCCGGCCGGGATGATCCAGGTCGCCAGCGCGGTGAGCACGATGAGCCCGAACAGGATCGTGTAGGCCGACGGCAGCGTGAACCCGCCCCGGCGCTCGCCGGTCTCCTCCCCGGGCGGCGCGCCTGCGGCCTCGGCCCCGGTCCCGACGGGCACCTCGGGACCCCCGGTCTCGACGTCACTCGACATGGGTCCCTCGCCCGGCGTCCACCGCCGCGTCCTCGGGGTCGGGGACCCGGCCACCGACTCCCGGGTCGTTGCGGGCCCACGCCAGCAGCGCGACGATCGCCAGCACGACGAACGCAGCCAGCAGCCACCGTCCGGCCCCCGAGCCGCGTACCGACACCATCGCCTACACCGGGTCCCGCAGGAGCGGGCAGGTCATGCAGTGCCCGCCGCCGCGGCCCTTGCCGAGCTCGAACCCCTCGATCTCCAGCACCGCGACGCCCGCCTCCCGCATCTTCGCGATCGTGTAGGTGTTCCGCTCGTAGGCGACGACCACGCCCGGCTCCAGGGCGACGACGTTGTTCCCGTCGTCCCACTGCTCCCGCTCCTGCTGGTAGCGGTCGCCGCCGGTCTCCACGATGTGGAGCTTCGGGACCCCGAGGGCGTCGGCGACCGCGGACACGAAGTCGTCCTCGACCGTGACGTGGAACTCGCCGTCGCGCCGGCCCGGCCGCAGGCTGATCGCCTGGATGTTCGGCACCACCGCGGGGTAGGCGGTGGCCTTGTCGTGGTCGAGCAGCGTGAACACCGTGTCGAGGTGCATGTGGGCCCGGTCCCTGGTCATCCTGCAGGCGATGACCCGCTCGGCGGCACCGGCCGCGAACAGCGCCTTGGCCACCTGCTCGATCATCCGGGCCTGGGACCGCTCGCTCATGCCGATGAGCACGGCGCCGTTGCCGATCGGCATGACGTCGCCGCCCTCCAGCGACGCCAGCCCGAAGTCCGTCGTCTCCAGCCGCCCGTGGGGCCCCTCCGCCGGGTACCAGAAGGCGAAGTCCGCCTCGGCGAACATCGGGTGGGCCCGGTACACGGCGGCCACGTTGTAGGCCTCCCGGCGGCGGGCCGGCCAGAACATCGGGTTGACGGTGACCCCGCCGTAGATCCAGCACGAGGAGTCCCGCGTGAACAGCGTGTTGGGAAGCGGCGGCAGCACGAACGTGCCGGGATCGTCGAGGGCGGCACCGATCAGCGATGTCTTGGCCACCGAGGCCACGTCGAGCTGGGCCTCGGCGACGGTCAAGCCGCCGATCAGGTGGGCGGCGAGCTGGTCGGGCTTCAGCGCGGACAGCAGCGCCCGGATGTCGTCGACCAGCGACCACCCCACGGTGTGCTCGGACGCCACCAGCTCGATCAGCCGCTCGCGCCCCTCCTCGCTGGCGGCCAGCGCCTCCGCCAGCAGGTCCGACAGCAGGTACACCTCGACCCCCCGCTCCCGCATGAGCGAGACGAACCGGTCGTGCTCCCGCTGGGCCCGCTCGACCCACAGCACGTCGTCGAACAGCAGGTCGTCATGGTTCGCCGGCGTCAACCGCCGCAGGCTCAGGTCCGGGCGGTGGAGCATCACCTTGCGAAGCCTCCCCACCTCGGAGTGCGCCCCGAACTCGGTCATCACACGTCCTCCCTCGTCGCCGCCGGCGCCACGGTCGTGCCGCCGCGGCCCTCCACGATCTGCTCGATCTCGTCCAGCGCACCGATGGCGGCGCGCTTGCCCGTCGCTTCCACGAACCGGGCGGCGGCCTCGACCTTCGGCCCCATCGAGCCGGCCGCGAAGGGCCGGGCGCGCAGCTCGCCAGGGGTCACGCGGTCGAGCTTGTGCTGCTCCGGCGTCCCCCACCCGTCGTAGACGCCGTCGACGTCGGTGGCCATCACGAACAGGTCCGCCCCGACCTCGCGAGCGAGGAGCTCGCTGGCCAGGTCCTTGTCGATCACGGCCTCGACGCCGGCGAGCGTGCGCTCCTCACCCGGCACCCACGTGGTGGGGATGCCGCCCCCGCCCGTGCAGATGACGAGGACACCGCGGTCGAGCAGCCACCGGATCGGGCGGATCTCGAAGATCCGCCGCGGCGCCGGCGAGGGGACGACCCGGCGCAGCCGCTCGCCGTCACGCTTGAACATCCAGCCCTTGGCGGCCGCCAGCTTCTGCGCCTCGTCGTCGCCGTAGACGGGGCCGACGAACTTGGTGGGGTCGGCGAAGGCGGGGTCGTCCCGGTCCACCTCGATCATCGTGAGGACGGTGGCCAAGGGCACCTCCGCCGGGAGCAGGTTCCCCAGCTCCTGCTCGATCAGGTACCCGATCATCCCCTCGGTCTGGGCCCCGAGCAGGTCGAGCGGGTAGGGGTCGACCTCTGAGTACGCCGCGCCCTGGAGGGCCAGCAGGCCGACCTGCGGGCCGTTGCCGTGTGACAGCACGAGCTGG
>DASSGC010000440.1:0-8315 GCA_035693765.1 Acidimicrobiales bacterium | reverse complement strand
GACGAGCGCGGCCCAGGGCCGCCGGCGCCGCGGGCCAGGCGACGACCGCACCAGCGCCATCCCGGCGGGCGCGACGATCGGGACGATCGGGTGGCTCCGCAACTCCGACGGGTGGCGCCACAGCCGGTCGTCCGGGTGAGGCGGCGGCCGGTACTCGGACGAGCCCTCTTCGGCGTTGTCGTCGAAGGGCACGGCCGGAGGATAACGGCAGGCCAGCAGCAAGGGGCCGCGGTCGAGGCGCCGTGCGGCGGTGTCGCCCACGTAGCATGAGCACTGATGAGCGCGTCACGACCCTCCCCTGCCGTGGCGGCTGTGCCGCTGGTGCCGCCCGAGGGCGAGACCTGGCTCGGTCTGTCCGCTGCGCCGCTGCCCGTGGCCGGCGCGGTCGCATGGGCGGTCAGGCCCGACTGCGGCGGGCTCGTCCTGTTCTCGGGCACCGCCCGCGACCACGCCGAGGGTCGTCCCGGGGTGGAGCGCCTGGAGTACGAAGCGTACGAGAGCCAGGTCGTGCCCAAGCTGGGCGAGGTGGTGGCCGAGATGCGGTCGCGCTGGCCGGCGGTGGGGCGGGTCGCCCTGCTGCACCGGGTCGGCGTGCTCGAGGTGGGCGACAGCGCGGTCGTGGTCGTTGTGTCCGCGCCGCACCGCGACGAGGCCTTCGCCGCCGCCCGGTTCGGCATCGACGCCCTCAAGCGGTCCGTCCCCATCTGGAAGCGGGAGACCTGGGCCGGGGGCGAGAGCTGGGGGCTCGAGGCACAGCACATCGTCGACGCAGGAGCAGGATGACACCGTGGGCGCCATCGCGTTCCTCATGATCGCCGTGGTCATCTCGCTCGCCGGCGGCCTGGTGCTCTACGTGCGCAACCGGCCCCCGTCGTCGCTGGAGTCCGGCATCGACACCTTCCGGCGCGAGATGCAGGCACTGGCGCCCCGCGACGAGCAGGCGCCGCCGCGGCGCTGGTGGAAGCGCTGATCCGTGGCCCGCGACCTCGCCATCGACCTCGGCACGGCCAACACCCTCGTCTACGAGCGCGGCAAGGGCATCGTGCTCAACGAACCCACCGTCATCGCCCTCAACACCCGCACCCGCGAGGTGCTGGCGATGGGCCACGATGCCTGGCAGATGATCGGGCGCACGCCCAGCGACATCGTGGCCGAGCGCCCCCTGCGCCAGGGCGCGATCACCGATTTCGAGGTCACCCAGCGGATGATCCGGCTGCTGCTGCACCGGGTGCGGGTGGGTCGCTTCAACCGGCCCCGCGTGGTGGTGTGCGTGCCCTCGGCCATCACGGAGGTCGAGCGGCGGGCGGTGGCGGAGGCGGCACGGCGGGCGGGTGCCACCGACGCCTTCCTGATCGACCAGCCCATGGCCGCCGCCATCGGCTCGGGCCTGCCGATCCACGAACCGGTGGCCAACCTGGTCATCGACGTGGGCGGCGGCACCACGGAGACCGCCCTCATCTCGCTGGGCGGCGTGGTCGGGCTCGACGCGGTGCGGGTGGGCAGCTTCGACATCGACGCCGCCATCCAGTCCTATGTCCGCCGCGAGTACGGCATCGCGGTCGGCGAGCGCACGGCCGAGGAGATCAAGGTGGCCATCGGCTCCGCCTGGCCGGTGCGCGACGAGCTCAAGGCCGAGGTGCGGGGCCGCGACCTGGCCTCGGGCCTGCCCAAGACGGTGATCCTCACCCCCGCCGAGATCCGCGCCGCCATCGACGACGTGATCACCGAGATCGTCGAGTCGGTCATCGCCTGCCTCGGCAGCGCCCCGCCGGAGCTGGCCCACGACCTCATCACCCAGGGGATGGTGCTGGTCGGCGGGGGCGGCATGCTGGCCGGGCTCGACCAGCGCATCGCCCACGAGACCGAGATCGACGTCCACCTGGTCGAGAACGCCCTGGAGTCGGTGGTGCTGGGCGCCGGCCGCTGCATCGAGGACCCGGCCGCCCTGCGGGTGGCGTTCCAGGCCAGCCGCTGACCCGCCCGGCGCCGGGTGGGGGCCGCGCGGGGCCGGCCGGTAGCGTCTGGGCCCGTGACCACCCTCGACGACACCGCCGGACCCGGCCGCACCGGCGGTGTGGCCCTGATCGGCGCCGCCCGGCGGGCGCTGCTCGACGAGCGGCGGCAGCTCACCCTCGACGAGCTGGCCGCGCTGGCGGCGGTGCCCGACGACGACGTGCCCGCGCTGGCCGAGGCGGCCCACGCCGTGCGGGTCGCCTGGTGCGGCGACATGGTCGAGCTCGAGGGCATCCTGTCGGCCAAGACGGGCGGCTGCCCCGAGGACTGCCAGTTCTGCTCCCAGTCGTCCCGCTACGACACCCCGGTGAAGGCCGTCCCGCTGCTCGCCCACGACGAGGTGCTGGCCGCGGCCCGGGAGACCGCCGAGCTGGGGGCGACCGAGTTCTGCCTGGTCTACGCCGTGCGGGGACCGGACGAGCGGCTGATGTCCCACCTGGAGGAGGTCGTGCCTCTCGTCGGCCGCGAGACCGGGCTGCAGGTGGCCGTGAGCGCGGGCATCCTCGACGACGGCCAGGCCGCACGCCTCGCGGCCGCGGGCACCCACCGCTACAACCACAACCTGGAGACGGCGCGGTCGCACTTCGGCTCGATCGTGACCACCCACACCTGGGAGGAGCGCTTCGCCACCTGCCGCACGGTGCTCGACCACGGCATGGAGCTGTGCTGCGGCGTCCTGCTGGGCATGGGCGAGTCCGACGCGCAGCGGATCGAGCTGATCGGCCAGCTCCGCGAGGTGTCGCCTGCCGAGGTGCCGGTCAACTTCCTCGACCCCCGGCCGGGCACGCCGCTGGCCGGCCGCCCGTTGGTGGCGGCTCTGGAGGCGATCCGATGGATCGCCCTGTTCCGCCTGGCGCTGCCCGACGTGATCCTGCGCTACGCCGGGGGCCGGGAGGTGACCCTCGGCGACCTGCAGGAGATGGGGATGACGGCGGGCATCAACGCCCTGATCACCGGCAACTACCTGACGACGCTCGGCCGATCGCCCCGCGAGGACGTCGTCATGCTCCAGGGGCTGAAGATGCCGATCGGGTCGCTGTCGAAGGTGATCTGACCGTGACCCCGGCGCCCGACCCGGCCCCGTACTGCACCGGCTGCGGCCGCCCGGCCGGCGAGTGCGGGGGATGCGCGGGGCCATCCGACCCGTGGCGCTACTGCGGCGCCTGCGGCCGGTGGCTGGCGGTGCAGGTCACGCCGAACGGCTGGCGAGCGACGTGCCGGGGATGCGGTGCCACCCACCGGGCAACCCACGGGCCCTAGCGCGCCCGGCGGCCTGCTTCCCGGGGCGCCTGAGCCGGTCACCCTGCCTGCCTGCCTGCCTGCCCGCCCGCCTGCCCGCCTGCCTGCCTGCCCGCTTGCCCGCTAGCCCGCTGGGTGCCCGAGCCGGCCGGGCGTGCCTCGTGGTCGGGGGCGCCGTGGCCGGTCAGGCCGCCCGGTCCTCGGAGGCGCAGCCGTCGGGGCGGTGGCCCGTCCCTCGGGCGTGCAGCCGGGCGTGGGCGATGGCCTCGTCCAGGTCGGTGAAGATGTGGTGCTCGCTGGCCAGGTGGTCGAGGGCGCCGACCGACCGGAGCACCCGCGCGTGCTCCGGGCGCGCGCCCTTGAGCAGCACCGTGATGTGGCGGTGTTCGAGGTCGGCGACGATCTGGCCGAGCGCCTGGGCGCCGGTGGCGTCGAGCACCTGCAGGTCGGGCAGGCGGAGGATCACCACCCGCACGTCGGCCACCTGGGCCAGGTCGGCGAGGAACCGCTGGGCCGCCCCGAAGAACAGGGCGCCGTCGATGCGGTAGGCGACGATGTGCTCGCGCACGAGGTCGTGCTCGTCGTTGTCGCTGACCTCGATGACCTCGGGGGTCTCGGTCAGCGCCGTGGTCCGGGCCACGCTGCGGAGCGCGAGCGCGGCGGCGACGGCCACGCCGATCTCCACGGCGACGACCAGGTCGAACACCACCGTGGCGAGCCCCGTGAGCACCAGGACTAGCGCGTCCGAGCGGGTGGCGCGCAGCACGGCGCGCACGTTGTGCACCTCGACCATGCGCACCGCGGTGACCATCAGGACCCCGGCGAGCGCGGCGAGGGGGATCCGCGCCACGAGACCGGAGCCGGCCAGCACCACGGCGACGAGGGCGCCGGAGTGGACGACGGCCGCGACCCGGGTCCGGGCCCCGGCCCGCACGTTCACCGCGGTGCGGGCGATGGCCCCGGTGGCGGGCATCCCGCCGAAGATGGGGGAGACGAGGTTGGCCAGGCCCTGTCCGAACAGCTCGCGGTCGGGGTCGTGGTGGCGCCCGTCGGCCATGCCGTCCGCCACCTTCGCCGACAGCAGGCTCTCGATGCCCGCGAGCAGCGCGACGGCGAACGCGGGCCCGAGGTAGCGGCTCAGGTCGGCGAGGGCGATCGTCGGGAACGACGGGGCGGTCAGCGACGCCGGGATCGTGCCGATGGTGCCGACGTCCCACCCGGTGGCCCCGGCCACGACGGTGGCGACCACGACCGCCAGCAGCGACGCGGGCAGGCTCCGGTGGATCCGCGGGACGATCACCATGACGGCCACCACGATGGCGACGAGCCCGGCGGCGGCGAGCGATCCGGAGCGGAACGCCTCGTCCACCGCCTTGGCCGCGACGAGGGCGGTGTTCTCGCCCTCCGCCTTGGCGACGCCGAGGGCCGCGGGGACCTGCTGGAGGAAGATGATGACGGCGATGCCGAGGGTGAAGCCCTCGATGACCGGCCAGGGGATGTAGGCGAGAGCGCGCCCGAGGCGGAACACCGCGGCGGCCAGCACGAGCAGTCCGGCGAGGATGCCGACCACGAACACGGCGTCGGCGCCGTAGCGGGCCACGAGCGGGACGAGCACCACGGTCATGGCGCCGGTCGGGCCCGACACCTGCACGTCGGAGCCGCCGAAGATGCCGGCCACCAGGCCGGCGACGATGGCGGTGGTCACCCCGGCGGCGGCACCGAGCCCGGTGGTGATCCCGAACGCGAGGGCCAGCGGCAGGGCGACCACGCCGACGGTCAGTCCGGCCACGACGTCCTTGCGCCACGAGCGGGCGAAGCCGGCGTAGTCGCGGCGGCGGGGGAGGAAGGAGCGGAGGGTCTGGCGCGTGGCCCCGGTCCGGCCGCCACCGCCGGCGGGGCGCGCGGGGGTGGCGGTGGTCGCGTTGTCGGAGCTCATCCGGCGGTGACTTCGGCGGTGAGGTCGGCGAGCAGGTCGCGGGTGTGGGCCAGGCTGGCCAGCAGGAAGCGCTTGGCCAGGGCCAGCAGGTCGGCGACGAGGGGGTCGCGCAGCGCGTAGATCACCGACGAGCCTTCCCGCCGGGTGGAGACCAGTCCGGCCCGCCGGAGCACGCCGAGCTGCTGGGAGAGGTGCGACGACTCGATCCCGACGAGTGGCTGGAGCTCGCTGACGGTGCGCTCGCCGTCGGCGAGCACCTCCAGGGCGCGGACGCGGGCGGGGTGGGCGAGCGCCTTGAACAGCTCGGCCTTGACCTCGCTGAGGGGCCGGTTGAGCTCGGGCAGGCTGGTGTCGGACGACGGCACGGCCGTGGTTCTTCCTCTCCTGTTCTCAGATCATGTTCTCAGACGACAATCTGACAACTTCGTCAGACTATCAGCCGATCCCGAGGATCCCACCACGGATCACCCGGGTTCGTCGTCGCGGGTCGGCGCCGCCCCGGCTTCGTCCCCGTGGCCGGCGCCGGCGACGTCCTCGGCCGCCTGGCGGACCTGCCAGTCGCGGTCGCCCGCCGCCCGGGCGAGGGCGGCGTCGACGTCCGGCCCGGCGAAGGGTGCGAGCGCCAGGACGGCACGCCGCCGCACCGCCGGGCGGTCCGCCGTCCCGGCCAGGATCGCAGGCAGGCCCGCCGGATCGCCGATGGCGCCGAGCGCGGCGACCGCCGCCTCCCGGCACAGGGGGTCGTCGTGGCCGGTGGCCACCGCGGCCAGGGGCGCGACGATCCCGGGCTCGGGGGGCTGGCGCTCGCCCGACGCCCAGGCGGCCGCCTCCACGACCGCCGCGTCGTCGTCGTCGAGCACCGCGGCCAGGGGCGGGGGCGCGTCCCCGGGACGGGCCGCGCACAGCTCGGCCGCCCGCGACCGCACGGCGGGCGCGGCGTCGGCGAGCCCGGACGCCAGGTCGGCCGCCGTGAGGGCGCGGGCCCGGGCCAGGGCGGCGAGGGCGGTGGCTCGCACGGCAGGCACCGGGTCGGCCAGGAACCCGCGGGCGGTGGCGGCGTCACCACGATGGCCGGCGAGTGCCGCGTCACGACGGCGCGCGACGTCGTCGGCTAGCTTGCGCGTCACCGTCCCGCCACAGGGGGAGAGATGTGTTGACGGGGAACGGGTCCGAGAGGGGGAACCTGCGTCACGAGCAGGCGGCCGCGACGCGGGGGCTGCTGCTCGCGGCGGCCTGCGACGTGTTCGAGGACAGGGGGTACAAGGCCACCACCGTCGGAGCCATCACCGATCGGGCCGAAACGGCACACGGAACGTTCTACCTCTACTTTCGCAACAAGGAGGACGCGTTCTGCCGGGTGGTCGAGGCCGTCATCGCCGACGAGCTGGTGGTGGGGGACATCGTGCCGCGCGGGCCGGCGGCGCGCACGGCCATCGAGGACGGCGTCCGCAGCTTCGTCGGCCTGTACGAGCGCCACGCCGGGCTCTGGCGGGCGCTGCTCGAGGGCATGCTCCAGTCGCCCCGGGTGCGGCAGGTGTGGCTCGACCTCCGGCGTGAGCTGGTCGACCGGCTGGCGGGGGCGCTGGCGGCACAGCAGCAGGCCGGGGCGATGCGCACCTTCGATGCCGCCGCCGTGTCGCACGCCCTGTCCGCGATGACGGAGTGGTCCGCGTTCACCCACCTGGTGCTCGGCGAGCCGCCGGTGGGCGAGGGCAGCCCGGAGGCCCTGGTGGCCACGCTGACCGACCTGTGGGTCCGGGCGTTGTACGGGGTGCTCCCGGAGGCGCGGGGCTCAGATGCTGCTGAGCGCCTGGACGGCCGCCAGGACGAGCGCGGCGACGAGGAGCGCCGTCCCTGAGCCGACGACGACGACCAGCACGGCCAGCCCCAGGAAGGCCCGCAGCCGGCGCGTGAAGGGGACCCGGAGCAGGACGACCTCGCCGCTCCTTCGGCGGCTGCGGCGGGAGGCGGGGAGCGGCGCGGTGGCCGCGGGCGCCGCGATCGGGTCGCCGGTGTGGGGTCGTGGGGCCGCGGTCGGGGACGAGGCCGGGTCGCCGGTGTGGGGTCGTGGGGCCGCGGTCGGGGACGAGGTCGGGTCGCCGGTGTGGGGTCGCGGGGCCGCTGCCGGGGACGAGGTCGGGGACGAGGTCGGGTCGCCGGTGTGGGGTCGCGGGGCCGCTGCCGGGGACGCGGCCGGGTACGGGGACTGGCCTGGGGCTGGGCTCGGATCGAGGTCGAGGTCGAGGTCGAGCGCGCTGCCCCGCATGCCGGGGACGGCCCGGGGTCGCCGCGGCCTGCGGGAGAGCCGGTTTCGCCCACGGCGGGTGCTGCGCCGGGGGCCGGGGTCGGGGCCGGTCTCGGTGCGGGTCTCGGTGCGGACGCGCACGGGCCCGGCGCCGCCGGCGCTGTCGGGATCGTCGCCGCCGGCCTCCTCCGGGGTGAGGCCGGGCATCTCGACGGTGGTGTCCGAGGCGGCGGGCAGGCGGGTGGTGGTCGCGTCGTGAGCGACCGCGGGGACCGGTCGCTCGACCGGGGCGTCGCCCGTGCCGCCGTTGCCGCCGGTGGCGCTGAGGTGCTGCTCGGGCGGCTGGTCGGGGTGGTCGCCGGCGGACGCCGGGCGGGGCTGCCGGCTGCTGCGCGGTGCGGCCGGGGACCGGTCAGCCCGGGCGGCGCGCGGGCCGGTGGCGAGGTCGGCGGCGAGGTCGGCGGACGTCAGGGTGGGGATCTCGTCCGCGCCGAGCATCTCCGGCGCGGGTCGTAAGCGTCGGCCGGCACTGCCGGCCGTCTCGGCGACGGTCCTGGCATCGGCACGGGCCACGCCCGCCACCCGGCGGGCGGAGCGGCGGCTGCCGCTCGCCGCCGCGACCGCGGCGTGGCGGGCGGCGCCGGCGGTTCGCCGGGCGGCGCCGCCGACGAAGGCGGCGAGAGCGGCCACGCTCACCGCGATCCTGCCGCCGATCCGTCGGGTGGCGGCCCAGGTTCGGGTGACGCCGCGGCGGGCGGCGGCCCAGGTTCGGGCGGTGCCGCGGCGGGTGGCGGTCCAGGTTCGGGTGGTGACGCGGCGGGTGGCGGTCCAGGTTCGGGTGGTGCCGCGGCGGGTGGCGGTCCAGGTTCGGGCGGCCCAACG
>DASSGC010000439.1:0-3990 GCA_035693765.1 Acidimicrobiales bacterium | reverse complement strand
GCCCCACCGGGCCGCCCACGGTGCCGGCCCGCTCGTCCGCGGCGTACGCCCGGAGGTGGGCTCCGGCCCAGGTGGGCGGGGTGAGCGCGTCGTCGTCGACGAACAGGACGACCTCGCGGTCTGACGCGGCCAGGGCCGCGTTGCGGGCCCCCGACAGCCCGACCTCGGGATGGGCGACCACCCGCCGGCCCTCGCCGGCGTCGCGCCACCGCCGCAGCAGGTCGGGGGTGCCGTCGGTCGAGCCGTTGTCGACGACCAGCACGTCGAGCTGCCCCGGGTCCGCCACCTGGGTCGCGAGCGCGGCCAGGCACTGGCGCAGCGTGCCGGCCCGGTTGCGCGTGCATACGGCGATGGTCCCGGTGATCACCTGTGTCCCGCCTGGTCGTCCGCTCGAGCGGCACCGTGCCCGCTCGTCAGCCCGGCAGTTTCCCACACGAGCGCCGGCCGCCTCTCCTCCGTGCCTGGTGCCTGGATGGACGCTAGGGCCGGTCGAGCACGTCGGCCGCGATCATCTCCTCGAGGTCGCGGTCGGCCCACCAGGACAGCTGGAGGGCCTTCGCCCGGCGGAAGTAGAGCTGCACGTCGTAGTCGAGGGTGAACCCGTTGCCGCCGTGGATCTGCTGGGCGGTCGCGGTCACCGCCCGCAGGGTCCGGCAGGCGAACAGCTTGGCCATGGGCGCGAGGCGGGCGACGGGGCGGCCCGTGGCCCGGGCCCAGGCCGCCTCGTGGACGAGGGTGCGGGCGCCGTCGAGCTCGGTCTGGCGGTCGGCCAGGTAGTGGGCGATCGCCTGGAAGGCGCCGATCGGCTTGCCGAACTGCTCGCGGTCCTTGGCGTACTGGACGGTCATCTCCTGGGTGCGGTCGGCGGCGCCCACGGCCCAGGCGGCCAGCAGCACGAGGGCGTCGTCCCGCATGGCGGTCCAGGTGGCCCAGCCGGTGCCCGGGGCGCCGATGCGGTCGGCGGCGGTCACCTCGACGCCGGCGAGGTCGACGCGGTACTGGGTGTCGGACGCGATCGTGCGCTGCTGGGTGAGGCGGACGCCGGGGGCCGCGGGGTCGACGAGGAACAGGTCGACGGCGCCGGGGGCGTCGTCCGTGCGGGCGAGCACGACGAGGCGGGTGGCCGCGGCGGCGAAGGCGACGTGGCGCTTCGTCCCGGTCAGCCGGAACGTGGCGCCGCCGTCGTGGCTGGCGGCGCGGGTCCGGACGCCCTCGGGGCCGAAGCCGCCGTCGGGTTCGAGCCAGGCCGGCGTGAGGACGGCGTCGCCGGCGGCGATGCGCGGCAGCCAGTCGCCCCGCTGGTCGTCGCGGCCGCCGACCGCCAGGGCCGACCCGCTGGCCACGCAGCTCACGAAGTGGGGGACCGGGGCGAGCGACCGGCCCAGCTCCTCGTACAGCACGACGCCCTCGAGGGGGGTCATGCCGGATCCGCCGTGGGCCTCGGGCAGCATCAGGCCGAGCAGGTCGAGCGCGGCGAGGCGCTGCCACAGGTCGGCGGGGAACCCGACGGGGTCGTCCTCCATGGCCCGGACCACGGTGGCGGGTGCGTGCTCGGCCAGCAGGCTGCGGACGACGCCGCGGAGCATCTCCTGCTCCTCGGTGAACGCGAGATCGAGCATGGGTCGGAATCCCTCCGGGTCAGGGCACCCACCGGTCGCCGCCGCGGCGCCAGGGGTTGTCGTCGGGTGAGGTGGGTACGGCGACCCGGACGGTGGCGGTCGTGCACAGGCGGTGTTCGGCGCCGGCCCCCAGCTCGATGGCCACGGTCGCCCAGCCGCAGCCGGTGCCGTCGACCTCGGTGCCGGTCACGGTGCCGGTGATGACCATGGTGTCGCCGGGGTACACGGAGTCGCGCATGCGGAAGCGGAGCCGGCCGAGCCGGCCCCGCGGGCCGGTCCAGTCGGTGACGAAGCGCTCGAACCAGGCCTGCTGGTTGGGCGTGTTGAGGAAGATGTCCCGGGCCCCGTTGCGCTCGACGGCGAAGGTGCGGTCATGGTGCATCGGCCGCCAGTCGCGGGTGGCGAGCGCGCCCAGCACGACGGTGGTGGCGGTCACGTCGTGGCGGAGGTCGGGCAGGCGGTCGCCGTCGGACACGTCGCCGAGCACGAGGGGGCCGCCCGTCCCGGGGGGCGGCGGCGGGGCCGCGGGCGGCGCCGGTCCTGCCGCCGGCGGCGGTGCCGGCGGCCCTGCTGCCGGCCCTGCTGCCGGCGCCGGCGATGGGGTGGGGGTGGCCGGGGGCGCGGCGTACCGCACGTAGCCGAAGCCGGTGAAGGTCTCGACGCCGACGAGCGTGCCGGCCTGGTTGCGGTAGGGGACGTCGATCACCCAGAACCGCCCCGTCCCGAGCTTCGTCGTCTTGGGCCCGCTGAGCGAGCGGAGCACCTGGGCGGTGCTGATGACGTCGCCGGGGCGCACCGGTTCGTGGAACACCACCTCGCTGTCGCTCATGATCGCCTCGGGCAGGCCCAGGCTGTCCTTCAGGTCGAAGTGCACCTGCAGGGGCAGCTTCTGGGTCGCCTGCCCCGGCTGCCAGTGGTGCGGGCGGAACCACAGCGACAGGGTCGACGGCGGTGCCACCGGCCCGCCGGTGATCGCCGCGGCGACGCCGTCGTCCCAGAACAGCGGGTTGCCGTTCTCGACCGAGGCGCAGGAGGTCCACAGGTAGCCGCGCTCCACCGGGAAGTCGGCCGTCTCGGGGTAGCGGGTCCGCCCGATCCACGACGCCACGTCGTCGGGCACGTCGGGCTCGGTGTCGCCGGGCTCGGTCATGCGATCACCCCCTCGGCGGCGAGCGACTCGATCTCCGCCGCGGTCAGGCCGGCCCCGGCCAGCAGGTCGGCGGTGTCGGTCACCGTGGCGTCGCGCAGCGCGTACCGGCCGGGGCGGGGCGTGCCGGCCAGCAGCGGCCCGAGCTGGCGGAACGGCGGGCGTCCGGGCTGCGTCGCCTCGACCACCGCGCCGCGCGCGGCGACCTGCGGGTCGTCGACCACCTCGGGGATGGTCAGCACCGGCGCGACGCAGGTGTCGGCGTCGGCCAGCAGCGCGACCCACTCGTCGCGCGGGCGGTCGGCGAAGGCGGCCCGCAGGTCGGCGCGGATGGCGTCCTGCACCGCGTCGTCGGTCTGGTGCTCGATCCACCGGTCGAGGCCGACGAGCCGGCACAGGTTGGCCCAGAACAGGGGCTCGATGGCGCCGACCGCCAGCCACCCGCCGTCCCCGGTGGGGTAGACGTCGTAGCAGGCGTAGCGGCCGGTCAGGACGTAGTGGCCGGGCCCGGGCTCCTCGCCGGTGGCGAGGTACTCGTCGATGTAGAGGGAGAGCATCCACAGCACGCCGTCGGCGACGGCGACGTCGAGGTGGGCGCCCTCGCCGCTCGTCGCCCGGCCCACCAGGGCGGCGAGGATGGCGGCCGCGGCGTGGAGCCCGCCCGCGGCGATGTCGGCCACGGTGGCCCCCGGCAGGGGCGGGCGGCCCTCGGCGGTGCGCTCCGACATGTGCAGGAAACCGCCGGTGGCCAGGTAGTCGAGGTCGTGGCCGGCCCGCTGGGCGTGGGGCCCGGTCTGCCCGTAGCCGGTGGTCGAGCAGTAGACGATCGCCGGGTTGACGGCCCGCACGGCGGCGGGGCCGATGCCGAGGCGGTCGACGACGCCGGGCCGGAAGCTCTCGACGACGACGTCCGCGGTCGCCGCCAGGCGGAGGAAGGCCGCGCGCCCGGCGGCCGCCTTCAGGTCGATCTGCACGCGTTCGAGGCCCCGCTGGCCGCTGTAGGCGTGGAACGGGGGCACGAGCGGCCGGGTCCCGGCCTTGGGCGGCGCGCCGACCTTGACGACCCGGGCGCCGTAGTCGGCCAGCAGCCGGGTGCAGCGGGTGGCGGGGCCGACCGTCGACAGGTCGAGCACCGTGGTGCCGGCGAGGGGACCGTCGGGCATGTCAGAAGTTCTTGGGCAGGCCGAGCTTGCGGGTGGCGATGATGTTCTTCTGCACCTCGGA
>DASSGC010000438.1:0-4814 GCA_035693765.1 Acidimicrobiales bacterium | reverse complement strand
CGTCGGCGGGCCGGCGCCAGTTCTCGGTCGAGAACGCGTACACCGTCAGCCACTCGGTCCCGAGCTCGAGCGCACCCTCGACGGTGTCGAACAGGGCCACCTCCCCCGCAGCGTGGCCCTCCGTCCGGGCCAGGCCCCGCCGCTGCGCCCAGCGCCCGTTCCCGTCCATGACGCACGCGATGTGGGCGGGGATGCGTCGAGGGTCGATGCCTTGGGGGATCACCTGGGCAAACTACCCGCTGGCGGGTAGGGGAAGGGGTGGCGGCCCGCCCCGGCCCGCTCCGGAGGTGACCACGTGTTCGACGCCCTGTGCCGACGGTTCCCCTGGCTGCGGACGCCGCTGGCCGTGCACCAGCGGGTGGGGGACGTGGGGGGCGGGCCGCTGGCGTCGTCCATCGCCCTGGCCGGCTTCCTCTCGCTGTTCCCGCTGCTGCTCGTCGGGATCGCGATCCTCGGGTTCGTGTCGGCGAACGACGTCGACTTCGCCGGCGAGGTCGTCGAACAGCTCGGCCTGACCGGGCAGGCCGCCGACCAGATGCTCGACGCCCTCGCCAAGGCCGAGGACAGCCGGCGGGCCGCCTCGGTGCTCGGCCTGGCCGGCCTCCTGTGGGGCGGGCTGGGCGTCGTCGGGACCCTGCAGCAGGCGTTCAACACGACCTGGCAGGTGACGGGCCGGGGCTGGACGTCCAAGCTCGTCGAGCTCGGCTGGCTGGCCGGTGCCGGCGCGCTGTTCCTCGTCTCGGTCCTCCTCGGGCCGGTCGCCGCGTGGCTGCCCGGGCCCGCGGCGGTCCCGACGGTGGTCGCCGGCTTCGCGCTGGACACCGTGCTGTTCCTGTGGATGTTCCGCACGCTCACCAACGTGACGGTGCCGTGGCGCGACCACCTGCCGGGGGCGCTGCTCGGCGCGGTGGGGCTGAACGTGCTCAAGCACGTCGGCACCCTGTACGTGCCCCGGGCGGTGGCATCGGCCTCCGCGCTGTACGGGTCGCTCGGGGTCGTGTTCGCCGTCCTGGCCTGGCTGGCGCTGGCGGCCCGGCTGGTGGTGTACAGCTCGGCGTACAACGTGATCCGCCACGAGCGCCGGCACGGCACGGTGACCGTCGAGATCAAGGTGCCCCACATCGAGGGCGAGGTCCCGCTCGAGGCCACCCGCGGCGGCGCGGTCGCCGAGACCGCCGAGGCGCCCGGACGCTCGGCGACCCCGGCGGCCGACGACCAGGCCTGAAGAGGCCGAGCGGACAGAGCGTTCGCCCGGGCCGACGCGTGGCGATTTGGCGTACGGAATCGCCGCCAGAACGGACCGGTACCCGCTCGGCCCCACCGAACCGGCGTCCCTGCACGCGGCGCACGGGATCGCCGCCGGAACGGACCGGTACCCGCCGGGCGGCCGAACCGGCGTCCCTCCCTGCCCATGGCGCACGGAATCGCCGCCAGAACGGACCGCCGCCCGACCCCACCGAACCGGCGTCCCTCCTGCGCTGAAGGCGTACGAGATCGCCGCCAGAAGCTCCACGTCGCCCGGTCAGACAGGGCGTGACGCAGCGTGCCGGGCGCTCCCGGTGCGCGGTCGACCGTGCCTGTCACACCCCGTGCCTACCCTGGCGAGCGTGCCCTTCGCGGTCGTCACCACCCCCTATGGTCGCCCGGCCCTGCTCGCGCTGCGCGAGGCGCTCGCCGCGGCCAAGCACGGCGACCCGCTCGCCCCCGTGACGGTGGTCGTGCCGGCCAACCACGTCGGCGTCACGGCCCGGCGGCTGCTGGCCGCGGGCGCCCTCGGGCGGGTCGCCCGGGGCGGCGCAGGGGTGGCGGCGGTGACGTTCCTCACCGCCTACCGGCTGGCCGAGCTGCTCGGCGCACCGGCGCTGGCGGCGACCGGCCGGCGACCGGTCTCGACGCCGGTGGTGGCGGCCGTGGTGCGGCGGGCGCTGCGGGAGGCGCCGGGCATGTTCGCCCCCGTGGCCGAGCACCCGGCCACCGAGACGGCCCTGGTGGCGACCTTCGCCGAGCTGTCCGACCTGACCGCGGGCGGCCTCGATGCCCTGGCAGCCACCAGCCGGCGGGCCCACGACGTCGTCGCCCTGTACCGCCGCGCGCGGTCGCACCTCGCGGGCGAGTGGTACGACGAGTCCGAGCTCACGGCCGCCGCCATCGACGCCGTCCGGACGGGGCCGGCCCTCCCCGGCCCCGGCACGCCCGGGCGGGGGCTCCTCGACGAGCTCGGCCATCTCGTCGTCCACCTCCCACAGGACCTGCTGCAGCGCCAGGCCGCGCTGCTGCGGGCCCTGGCCGACCGCCTGCCGGCCACGGTGGTGGCCGGGCTCACGGGCGTCGCCGGCGCGGATGCGGGGGTGCTCCGCTCCCTCGCCCGGCTGGGGGTGGACGTCCCGCCCGGCGCCCCGGCCCCCGGGCCGCTGGGCGGCGCGCCGGTGGCGGCCGAGCGGACACGGGTCCTCACCGCGTCCGACGCCGACGACGAAGTGCGGGCCGCCGTCCGCCGCGTGGTCGAGGCGGCCCGGGACGGGACGCCGCTCGAACGCATCGGCATCCTCTTCGGTGCGGACCGGCCCTACGGGCGGCTGGTGCACGAGCACCTGGCGGCGGCGGGCATCCCGCGCAACGGGGCTGCCGTCCGGCCGCTGGCCGCCGGCGTGCTCGGCCGCCTGGTCCTCGATCTCCTGGCGTTGCCCGACCACGACTTCCGCCGATCCGACGTGCTGGGCGTCCTGGCGCGGGCACCCGGCCCGGCGCACGCGGCCCGCGGCGCGGCCTGGGAGCGGCTGTCCCGCCGCGCCGGCCTCGTCTCCGGGCGTGCCGACTGGGACCACCTGCTCGCCCGCCTGGCCCGCGAGTACGACCACACGGCCGATGCGGCGACCCCGGAGGGCAACGGCGCCGCCCCCGCCGCCGACGACGGCCGGGAGGCGGTCGCAGACCATGCCCGCCGGCAGGCCGAGCGGGCGCGTGAGCTCCGGCGGGTCGTGCTGGGGCTCATCGACGGCATCGGCATGGCCCGGGCGCGCCCGGCACCGTGGTCCGAACGGGTGGCGTGGCTGCGGGGCCTGGTGGAGGGCGTGGCCGGCGGGGCCGCAGGTGCCGGCCGCGACCACTGGCCGGCGGACGAGGCCCGTGCCGCCGGCAAGATCGACGACGCGCTCGATCGGCTGGCCTCGCTCGATGCGATCGACGACCCGCCCGCCCTCGACGTGTTCCGCCGCACCCTGGAGCTGGAGCTCGACGCCGACCTGGGACGGGTCGGACGGTTCGGCGAGGGGGTGCTCGTCGGTCCGCTGTCGTTCGCGGTGGGCCTCGACCTCGACCTGGTGGTCGTGCTGGGGATGGCCGAGGGGACGCTGCCGGCGGCGGTCCGCGACGACTCCCTGCTGCCCGACGGCGAGCGCGAGCGCACCGGCGGCCAGATGCCCTTGCGGCGCGAGCGGGTCGGCCGCGACCACCGCCGGCTGCTGGCGGCGCTGTCCGCGGGCGACCGTCACCTGCTGTGCCTGCCCCGGGGCGACCTGCGGGCCACGAGCGAGCTGGTCCCCTCCCGGTGGCTGGCCGACGTGGCCGGCGCGCTGGACGGCGCGCCCGCCGGGTCCTCCGGGACCACCCCCCGCGACACCCCCCAGGACACCGCCCGCCGGGCACTGCCGGCGCGCGCCCCCTGGCTCGAGACCGTGCCCTCGTTCGCCCACGCGGTCCGCACCCTCCCGTTCCCCGCCACCGAGCAGGAGTACCGGCTGCGGGTCGGCGCGACCCGCGCGGCCGACGCCGTCACCGCGGCCGGCGCGGTCGCGCTGCGCGCCCGGCGCAGCCGGGCCTTCACGCGGTTCGACGGCAACCTCGCCGGGGTCGGGCTCCCCTCTCCCGTCGACGACGTGGTGTCGGCCACGCGGCTGGAGATGTGGGCGGCGTGCCCGTTCGCCTACTTCGGCGCCCGCCTGCTGGGCGTCGAGCCGGTCGAGGACCCCGAGCGCGAGCTGCAGATGAACGCCCTGTCGCGGGGCCTGCTGGTCCACGAGGTGCTGGAGCAGTTCATCACCGACGTCCTGGCCCGCCCGCCGGAGGCCCAGCCCGGCCCCGACGACGACTGGACGGCGGACGACCACGCCCTCATCCGCCGCATCGCCGAGCAGGTGTGCGACGAGCACGAGGCCCGCGGGGTGACCGGGCGGCCGGTGTTCTGGCGGCGCGACAGGGCCCAGATCCTCGCCCAGGTCGACCGGTTCCTCGACGACGACGCCGCCCGGCGGCGGGCCGACCGCACCCGGCCCCGGGCGGCCGAGTACCGCTTCGGGCTGGGCGGCGAGGCGGGGCCGGTGGTCGTCCCGCTGCACGACGGCCGGGCCCTGCGCTTCCGGGGCTCCGCCGACCGCATCGACGACGGGCCGGCCGGCAGCCTGGTCGTGCTCGACTACAAGACCGGCCGGCCCGACGACTACCGGCGTCTCAGCCCCGACAACCCCGACGACCGCGGCACCAAGCTCCAGCTCGCGGTCTACGCGCAGGCGGCACGGGCCGCGGCCGGCCGGCCCGGCGCGCCGGTCATCGCCGAGTACTGGTTCGTGTCCGAGCGGGGCGGCTTCGGGCGGACCGGGTACGCGGTCGACGACGCGGTGCTCGACCGCGTGACCGCCACGCTCGGCACGATCGTCGGTGGCATCGAGCGCGGCGCGTTCCCCGCCCATCCGATCGACGAGTACCGGCCCTGGGTGCTGTGCCCCTACTGCGACCCGGACGGCCTGGGCGTGGCCGACCTGCGCCGCGACTGGGAGCGCAAGCGCGACCACCCGGCGGTCGCCCCCTACGCCGAGCTG
>DASSGC010000437.1:0-2596 GCA_035693765.1 Acidimicrobiales bacterium | reverse complement strand
AAGTCGACTTTACGGCGGACCAGTTCCACCCCGGCGAGGCGGTTACCGGTGGCCGGCTGCAGCAGCGTCCACCAGATGCTCCCAGGCGGTGTCGCGAGCAGTACGAGCTCCTGCGCCAACGTGTGCTCGCGGCACTGAGCCATTCCGTGCAAGCACATGATTACTTGATGTAGTCAGGTGGTGCGGTCGTGGTTGACGTGCAGGAGCACGAGGGCGGCCGCGACGATCCGGCCGATGCTCTGCGGGCAGAGGCTGACGTTACGCAGGGCCTTGAACGTCATCTTCAGCAGGGAGTTGGCGCGTTCGCCGATGGCGCGTATGCCGTTGTGGACCTTGTTGTAGGTCTTCTGGGTGTCGGTGAGCTCGCCGCCTGCGGGCTTCTTGAATGCGACGGTGATGGTGTCGGCTTCACCTTCGTAGCCGAGGTCGCCGAGCACGCGCAGGTGCTCGTCGGTCCAGGCGGTGAACAGGGGCAGGATCTGCGGGTGCTCGCGTAGGGCGGTGGTGTCGTGCTCCCGGCCGGGGCGTACCTCGGAGGTCCATAGCGGCCAGCCGTCCGGGGGGGTGATGACCTGGATGTTCCCGCCGTGGTTGGCGTGTTTGCCCGACCACCACAGATCCACCCCGGGGGTGGGGCCGGGGGCGGCGACCCGGTCGGTTTCGATCAGCGTGCCGTCGACGTTGACGTGGGTGTAGCCGGCCATCTTCGCCGCCAACAGCGCGCCGTGCAGGCTAGGCGCCTGGGCGGCCAGGACGTTGATGCCCTCGTGGAGGTAGGCGTAGCCGGTGGACTTGCCGATGCCGTTGTCGGCGGCCAGTTGTCGTAGGCGGGTGCCGTCCAGGAACCAGCGCAGGACGAGAACGGCCTGTTTGAAGCAGCCCAGCGCGCGGGTGTCGGCGCGGGTGCCGCGGCGGATGCGCTCGGCGTAGAGCAGGCCCGACAGGAACAGCACGGTCTGCTCGCGTACCGGCAGCGTGGCGGTGTATGTGACACTCATGGCAGCGCAGGACCCCTATGAAGTTGATCTGTCGTAGGACCACCTTCATATCGGGGTTCTGTGTCTTTTCGTTGTACCGCACCGACATCAGCGTGTCGTGCCCACACCCATCAACTACACACTGTCAACGCGAGGTTGCGCGGAATAGCTCACTGGCCGCCGCCGAGGTGTTCGCCGCCAAACTGCGCCTCTTCCGCGTCCCCGAGCTGCTTGCCGGCTCGTTCGTCCTGGCCCTGCTCGCCGTCATCACCTCCGCCGTGCTGGCCTGAACCGTGGAAACCCAATCGTGACAATCGCCGTAAACACCCAGCTGCTCAACCTGGCCTGCGGGCTGTTCCTGCTCACCGCCGTCGGCGTGCTGTGGCGTCGCGACCTGGCCGCCCTCATCCGGCTGCTCACCGCCCAGGGCGTCGCGCTGACCGCGATCGCGCTGCTGCTCGCCACCGCCCAGCACAGCGCCGAGGCGGCCGCGGTCGCCGCCTTCGTCGGGCTGCTCAAGGCCGTTGCGCTGCCGGCGTTGCTGCGCCGCGTCCTTGCCCGGGTGCCCGAGGCCCGCGAGACGGCCCCGCAGGTCAATGTCGCCGCCTCGCTGCTCGCCGCCGCCGCGCTTACCCTGCTCGCCTACGCCGCCGCCCGGCCCCTGGTCGACGTCGCCCCCGCCCCGTCCGCACGGGCCGCACCCGTCGGCCTCGCCGTGGTCCTCATCGGCTTCTTCCTGGCCGCCACCCGCCGCCGCGCCATCTCCCAGATCGTCGGCGTGCTGCTGGTCGACAACGGCATCGCCGCCGTCGCGTTCCTCACCACCGGCGGCGTGCCCCTGGTGGTCGAGCTCGGCGTCTCCGCCGACCTGCTGCTCGCCGTACTCGTCCTGCAGATCCTCACCACCCGCGTGCGTGCCGCGTTCGGCGCCACCGACCTCGACGAGCTCCGGGAGCTGCACGACTGATGACCGCCGACGTGCTTTTCCCCGCGGAGGCGGCAGCATGACCGCCACCCTCGCCCTCTGGCTGCCCCTCGCCGCACCCCTGACCGCCGCCGTGGCGGCCAGACTGCTGCCACGCCGCGCCGGCGCATTCCTCGGCGTGGCCGCCGCGGTCGCCATCCTCGCCGCCGCGTGCGTACTGGCCACCACTGCGCTGCCGGTCGCCGTCGCCGGCGGGTGGCTGCGCGCCGACGCGCTCACCGCCGTCATGCTGCTGGTCATCGGCGCCGTCGCCACCGTGGCCTGCTGGGCCGGCATCCACCACCTGAGCGACGAGACCACCACCGGCACGACGACGCCCGCGGCCGCCCGCCGCTACCAGATGCTCGTCCAACTGTTCCTGGCCGCCATGTGCCTGGCCGTACTCGCCGACAACCTCGGCCTGCTCTGGGTGGCCATCGAAGCCACCACCATCGTCACCGCCTTCCTCGTCGGCCACCGCCGCACCCGCCCCTCCGTCGAGGCCGCCTGGAAGTACGTCGTGCTCTGCTCGGTCGGCATCGCCATCGCCTTCCTCGGCACCGTGTGCGTCTACGCCGCCGCCGTCGCCACCGGACCCCATGGCGCAACGGCGTTGGACTGGACCTACCTCACCGCCCACACCGCCGACCTCGAC
>DASSGC010000436.1:0-11409 GCA_035693765.1 Acidimicrobiales bacterium | reverse complement strand
GAGCAGCCAGCCGGTCGGGGCGGCCGCCGCCGGGCCGCCCCGCTGACCGGCGGCACGCCAGCGGCCGCACACCGCCGGCCGCACGCCGCCGGTCGCGGGGCGGGTCTCCGCCGTGGGCCGGACTCCTCCGCCCGGCCCCGGGCGGGCCAGGATGGGGGCATGACGGAAGGCGCGGTCTGGCTCGACGGCTCGCTGGTCGCCCCCGACGCGGCCAAGATCTCCGTGTTCGACCACGGGTTCACCGTCGGCGACGGCGTGTTCGAGACCATGAAGGTGACCGGCGGCCGCCCGTTCGCGGTGCGCCGCCACCTGGAACGGCTGCACCGCTCGGCCGACCTGCTCGGGCTGGCCGTGCCGCTGACCGACCGGGCGCTGCGGGCCGTGATCGACGAGGTCCTCGCCGCCGCCGGGCTCGACCTCGCCCGCGTGCGGATCACGCTCACCGCCGGCGTGAGCCCGCTCGGCGCGGCGCGGGGCACGGGGTCGCCGACCCTGGTCGTGACGGCCAGCCCGCTCGTCCCCTGGCCGCCCGAGACGACGGCCGTCACCGTGCCGTGGCCCCGCAACGAGCGGGCGGCCACGACGGGTGCCAAGACGACCTCCTACGCCGACAACGTCGTCGCGCTGGCCGAGGCCCGCAAGGTCGGTGCCACCGAGGCGCTCATGCCCAACATCGCCGGCAACCTGTGCGAGGGCACGGGCACCAACGTCTTCGTGGTGCGGGGCGACCGGGTGGTGACGCCCCCGCTGCTGGCGGGGTGCCTCGCGGGCGTGACCCGGGGGCTGCTGCTCGAGCTGCTCCCGGAGGTGGAGGAGGACGACCTGCCGATGGCGAGGCTGGCCGGGGCCGGCGAGGTGCTGCTCACGTCGAGCACCCGCGACGTGCAGCCCCTGCGTGCGCTCGACGGCCGCGCGCTGCCGGGCAGCGACGGACCGGTGGCCCGGCGGGCGGCGGCGGCGCTGGCCGACCTCCGGCGCCGGGACATGGACCCGTGATCGCCGAACTGCCGCCGGTGGCCATCCCCGGCCACCGCTCGTCCGGGCAGGGGTCGCCCGACCACCCCCTGCGGGTGCTGACCCGCGGGGTGGCGGGACTCGCCGGCGGGGGCTGGGACCCGGAGGTGCGGGCGGACGTCACCTGGATGTTCGACGCGCTGGCGCCCGAGTGGCACACGCGCACCTCGCCCGAGCGCACCGCGGTGGTGCGCGACGCCCTCGACCGGGGCGGGGTGACCGGCGGGGCCGTCGCGGTCGAGGTGGGCAGCGGCATCGGCACCTACTCCCCGCTGCTGGCGGACCGGTTCGCCACGGTCGCCGCGGTCGACCTGTCGATCGCCATGCTGCGGCGCTCGCCGCCCGGGCCGGGGCAGCGGATCCGGGCCGACGGCGCCGACCTCCCCGTGCGCGCCGGGGCCGCCGACGCGGTGGTGCTGGTCAACGCGTTCCTGTTCCCCCGCGAGGTCGACCGCGTGCTGGCGCCGGGTGGGCGGCTGGTGTGGGTCAACATCAGCGGCGAGGGGACGCCGATCCACCTGCCGGCGGACGAGGTGCGGAGCGTCCTGCCCGGCGACTGGCGGGGGGTGGCCAGCCGGGCCGGGCAGGGCACCTGGTGCGTGCTGTGGCGGGCCTGACGCCGCCGGCGGGGACGAGCGGCGGGCGGGCGGTGGACGAGCGGCGCTCTAGCGCTAGCGGGCCGATGCCTCCAGGGTGCCGACGGTGTCGCCGGCCGGGTCGTAGATGAGGCACAGCAACTCCCGGTCGCCCTGTTCCCACGAGTCGGCGGTCGGCTCGAGCGTGGTGACGTCGAGCACCGACGCCTCGTAGGGCACACCGACGAACTGCTCGAACGCGGGGATGCAGGCCTGCTCGCCGATCGTCGTCAGGCCGTCGGAACCGGGGAAGTCCCCGTCCTCGATGGTGTGGCTGTAGAAGACCTCGCTGGTGTGGGCCTCGGTGCAGGGCACGACCGGCACCTCGGACACGTCGCCGATGGCGTTGTCGGTCAGGCAGTCGCCCACCTGCATCGAGAACACGTCGGCGTCGCCGGCCTCGGTGATCTCCCCGGTCGACTCGTCGCGCTCCGGCTCGTCGGAGCAGGCGCCGAGGCCGGCGGCCGTCAGGCCGGCCAGTGCGGCCGCGGTGATGAACGTGAGCGAGCGATGGCGGGGCATGGGGCGGGAACCTTCCGTGAAGCCGTACGACGGCGCCGTCGAGCGGCGGCACCGTAGCCGCTCCCGCACGCCCCGCAGGCGCGGCCCCGGCCCGGTCGGGGCGCCGCGGCGTGGGCCGTCGGCCGGGTGTCCTCGGTGCCCACGACCTGAGGTCGTCCGCCACGACCCGGCTACCCGGCGCGCAGGTGGACGACGTCGCCCACCGCCACGGTGCGGCGCTCACCGGCCCCTGTCTCCACCACCAGATGGCCCTCGGCGGTGATGTCGACGGCGGTGCCCTCCACCTCGCCGCCACCGAGGTCGACCCGCACCCGCCGGCCCAGCGTGGCCGACCGCGCTCGCCACTCGGCCATCAGCGCCGCGGGGCCGCCGGCGGCGAGGGCGTCGTAGCGGGCGGACAGGTTCCGGAGGAAGGCGACGAGCAGGTCGACCCGGTCGACCGCGGCGCCCAGCCAGCTCAGCGCGGTGGCCGTGTCGGCCAGGGCCGCGAAGGCGGGATCGCCGGCGACGTCGTCGGGCCACGCGACGTTGATCCCGAGGCCGACGACGACGACCGCCCGCTCGTAGGAGGCCGGCGCCCGGTACCCGGCCGAGATCGCGCTGCCGGCCGGCCAGTCGGCCTCGGCCAGGATGCCGGCCAGCTTGCGGTCGCCGCCGGCCGTGGCCACCACCAGGTCGTTGGGCCACTTCACCCCCGGCGTCACCCCCGCCACCGACGCGACCGCGGCGGCCATGGCCACCCCGGCCGCCATCGTCACCGCGCCGGCCACGGGCGCCGGGGGCCGCAGCAGCACCGACAGCAGCAGCGAGCCGCCCGGGGGCGCCACCCAGGTGCGGTCGCGGCGCCCCCGCCCCGCGGTCTGGTGGTCGGCCACCTCGACGATGCCCTCCGGCTCCCCGGCCCGGGCCAGCGCCAGCAGATCGGCGTTGGTCGACCCGGTCTCGGCCACCCAGCGCACGTCCGCGAACCGCGTCCCGGCCAGGGCCGCACGCGCCCGGACCCCGTTCGGCCCGGCCGCGCGCGGGAAGGGGTCGGGGTCACCGGTCATGCGATCGCGACCGTCGATCTGGCACCACGGGGCGGCATGCCCGTAAACATATGGCGTGCTCTCGAAGATCCTGATCGCCAACCGGGGCGAGATCGCCGTACGGGTCGTCCGAGCCTGCCGCGAGCTCGGCATCGCGTCGGTCGCCGTGTACTCCGACCTCGACCGCGACAGCCTCCACGTCCGGCTGGCCGACGAGGCGTACGCCCTCGGGGGCACGACCGCGGCCGAGAGCTACCTCGACACCGCCAAGATCCTCGACGTCATCGAGCGGAGCAAGGCCGACGGCGTCCATCCCGGCTACGGGTTCTTCTCCGAGAACACCGACTTCGCCCGGGCCATCACCGCCCGGGGCGTGGCGTTCGTCGGCCCGCCGCCCGAGGCCATCGAGGTCATGGGCGACAAGGTGTCGTCCCGCATCGCGGCGCAGTCCGCGGGTGTGGCCGGGGTCCCGGGAACCACCGAGTTCCTCACGTCGGCCGGCGAGGTGGTCGCCTTCGGGGAGGAGCACGGCTGGCCCGTCGCCATCAAGGCCGCCTACGGCGGCGGCGGCCGGGGCATGCGCGTGGTCGAGTCGGCCGACAGGGTGGCCGAGGCGTTCGAGTCGGCCCAGTCGGAGGCGCTCAAGGGCTTCGGGCGCAGCGAGTGCTACGTCGAGCGCTACCTCACCTGGCCCCGGCACGTCGAGATGCAGGTCATCGCCGACAGCCACGGGAACGCCGTGTGGCTCGGCGAGCGCGACTGCTCGGCACAGCGCCGCCACCAGAAGCTGATCGAGGAGAGCCCGGCACCGCTGTTCCCCGACGACGTCCGCCGGGCGATGGGCGAGGCCGCGGTCAAGGTCACCCGGGCCTGCGGCTACGTCAACGCCGGCACCGTCGAGTTCCTCTACCAGGACGGCGAGTTCTACTTCCTGGAGATGAACACGCGCCTGCAGGTCGAGCACCCGGTCACCGAGATGGTGACGGGCATCGACCTGGTGGCCGAGCAGATCAGGGTGGCGTCGGGCGAGCCGTTGTCGTTCGGCCAGGACGACGTCGTGCGGCGCGGGCACGCCATCGAGGTGCGGATCAACGCCGAGGACCCGGCCGGCGGCCGTTTCCTCCCCTCCCCCGGCCCCATCGCCCGGCTGCGGGTGCCCCAGGGCTTCGGCGTGCGCTGGGACGGCGGCTACGAGGCGGGCGACGAGGTCTCGCAGTACTACGACAACCTGGTCGGCAAGCTCATCTGCTGGGGTGCCGACCGCGACACCGCCATCGCCCGGACCGTGCGGGCCCTCGGCGAGTTCGAGATCGCCGGCATCGCCACCACCATCCCCGCCGACCTCGCCATCCTCCAGCACCCCGACTTCGTGGCGGGCCAGCACTCGACCCGGTGGGTCGAGGACCGGCTCGACCTGTCGGCCACGGCCGCCGCCGCCCCGGCGGCCGGCGGCACCGAGGAGGCGGCCGAGCCCAAGGTGCGGCGCGACGTCGACGTCGAGGTGAACGGCCGGCGCTTCGGCGTGACCGTGTGGGTGCCCGAGTCGCAGGCCGCCGCCGTGGTGGCCGCGGGCGCCGGCGGCGGCCGGTCCGCCCCTCGCCCCCGCCGGTCGGCCGGCGCGTCCTCGGCGGCGGCCGGCAGCGGGAGCGTCGCCGTGCCGATGCAGGGCACGATCGTGAAGGTGCTGGTCAGCGCGGGTGACGCGGTCGAGGAGGGCCAGACCGTCTGCGTGCTCGAGGCGATGAAGATGGAGAACAACATCGCCGCCGACAAGACGGGCACGGTGGCCGAGGTCCGGGTCGAGGCGGGCCAGTCGGTCGGCTCGGGCGACGTGGTCGTCGTCATCGACTAGATGGCGGCGCCCGACCCGGCGCACGGCCTGGGCCGCGGCGGCGAGCCGCTCCACGACTGGGCGCTGGTGAGCGACGACGACGTCGACGTCGCGGTGCTCCGGGAGACGACGGAGGCGACCGGGGCGGTGGTGATGGGGCGGCGCCTGTTCGACATCGTCGACGGCCCGCACGGGTGGAGCGACGAGATGGGCTACGGCGCCGGCCTGGCCGCGACCCCGCCGTTCTTCGTGGTCACGCACGCTGCGCCGCGGACCGTGCGCCTCGGGCTCCGGTTCACGTTCGTGACCGAGGGGCTGGCCGCGGCGATCGCCCAGGCCCGGGCGGCCGCGGGGGCCAGGGACGTGGTCGTGATGGGCGGGGCCGAGGTGGTGCGCCAGTCCGTGGCCGAGGGGCTGGCCGACGAGCTGCACATCCACCTGGCACCGGTCGTGCTCGGCGGCGGCACACCGCTGTTCCGGGAGGGCGCCCCCCGCCGCCTCGTCCAGCGCGCGGTCCGCGTCTCCCCCGTCGCCACGCACCTGGTCTACGACCTGGCGGCCACGACCTGACCCGCGACGCCCCCGCCCCGGCGCTCGGGGTGACCGATCCCTGACGCTCGGCGGGTGTCAGCGCCACGACGGCCGGCGCTCGGCGCCCGGTGCCGCGGTCAGGACGGCGTAGGCCGCCAGTGCCGCGACCAGCGCAGCGACGGCGGTCCACGCCGGTCCCTCGACGAGCGGGTCGACGCCCACCGCCGCCGCGGCCAGGGCGGCGGCGGCGAGGCCGGCGTCGACCACCACGTGGGCGGGGCGGGGCGGCGTGTCGGCCCGGCCACCGAAGCAGCCGCACGACCCGATGGGCGTCCCCGCCCGCTGGGCGGCCACGACGACGCCCGCGAACGCCAGGTAGCTCAGCCCCACCAGTGCTGCCGGCACGCGACCCCCGACGACCAGCGCCGCAGCCCCGAGCGCGGCCTCGACCACCGCCCCGGCGCGCACCAGCAGGGCCGGGACCGGCCGTCCGGCGAGTGCGGCGAGCGCGCCGGCGGTCCGGGACGGATCGGCGACCTTCGCCGCCCCCGCCGCCAGCAGCAGCAGCGCGCCGGCCCCGACCAGGGCGGTCAGCACGTCACTCGGCGGCGTCGGCCAGGGCCTCGGCCAGCGACGGGTGCACCAGCAGGCTCTCGACGATGTCGGTGACTCGCAGGCCGTTGGTCACGGCCACGGCCAGCACCGAGATCAGCTCCGCGGCCTGGCGACCCACGATCGATCCGCCCAGCACGACACCGGTCGCCGGGTCGGAGAGGATCTTTACGAAGCCCTTGGTCTCGTTGTTGATGAGCGCCTTGGCCGACGCCGAGAACGGCACCTTGGTCACCCGCAGCTTGCGGCCCTCGGCGAAGGCGTCGGCCTCCGCCAGGCCCACGTCCGCGATCTCGGGCTCGGTGAAGATGGCCGACGCCGCCTTGTCGTAGTCGAGGTGGCGGTGGACGCGGGTGTGCAGCCCCATCACGTGCTCGGCGATCTTGCGGCCCTGCATCGACGCCACCGACGACAGCGGCAGCTTGCCCGACAGGTCGCCGGCCGCGTAGATGTGCCCGACGTTGGTCACGCAGTGGTGGTTGATCGGCACGTAGCCCGAGCCGTCGACCTCGACCCCGGCGGCGTCGAGGCCCAGCCCGTCGCTGTTGGGGATCGAGCCGATGGCGAGCAGGGCGTGGCTGCCCAGGGCCACCCGCCCGTCGGAGCAGCGGACCGCCACCCCGCCGTCCTCCGTGCGGTCGATGCCCTCGGCCCGGGCGCCCTTGAAGAGCTGGACGCCCCGGCGCAGCAGCTCGGACTCGAGGGCGGCGGCCACCTCCGGGTCCTTCTGCGGGAGCACCTGCTGGCGGCTGACGATCAGCGTCACCTTGCTGCCCAGCGACGAGAACATGTGCACGAACTCGACCCCCGTCACGCCCGACCCGATGACCACCAGGTGCTCGGGCATGTCGTGGGGCGGGTAGGCGTCGCGGGTGGTCAGGATCCGGTCGCCGTCGGGCGTGGCCCAGTCGGGGATGCGGGGGCGGCTGCCGGTGGCCAGCAGCACGGCGTCGGCCGCGATCTCACGCACGCCCTCGGCGGTGTCGACGACCACCTCGTGCGGGCCCTTCAGCCGGGCCGTCCCCTGGATCATGCGGACGCCCTGGCTGTGCAGCAGGTCGACGATGTTGTGCTCGAGCCGGCCCTCGATCGCCTTGATGCGCTGGCGCAGGCCTTCCAGGTCGAGGGCGGCATCCGACACCGTGAGGCCCATCCCGGAGCTGGCGTCGACGTCGCCCATCGCGCCCGCGGTGGCGATCATGGCCTTGGACGGGATGCAGTCGAGCAGGTGCGCGGCCCCGCCCACGATGTCGCGCTCGACCATCGTGACCTCGCCCCCGAGGCGGGCGGCCGTGGTGGCCGCCGTGTTGCCGGCGGGACCGCCGCCGATGATCACGAAACGCAACGCCATGCCCTCAGGCTACGGGCCGGAGGCTCTACCCTCACGGTCCAGGCGTGGGGCGGCCGGGCGCGGCGCGACCCGTCCGGCCCCGCGGCACCGGTCCCGTCCACGTGTCCAGGAGCGTCACCGATGTCCGGCCCCGGCCTGTCCCCCCGCGAGGACCCCCTCGGCTACCCGGGCCGTGCGCCGCGGACCTCCGGGCTGATGACCGAGGGACCGTTCCTGGCGGCCGAGCCGCGGCGCGGCCGCCGGCTGGCGCAGGCACGGGTGGTGCTGGGGTCCGAGCGTCCGGCCGCGCTCGAGGTCGGCCTGTCGCGGGTGTCGCTCGGGTTCGCCCTGCTGGCGCTCAACGCGGTGCCCATCGAGGCCCGCATCCCGGTACTGGCCGTGGGGTCGAACGCCGCCATCGCCCAGATGCAGTCCAAGTTCCGGGCCGCCGGCATCTCCTGCGTCATGCCGTTCACCTGGGCGGACGTCACCGGCATCCGGGTCGGCGTGGCGGCGATGGTCAGCCGGTGGGGCTACGTGCCCGCCGCCCCCGTGTTCGAGCCGGCGGCGACGTCACGGCTGGCGGTCAACTGGCTCGACCCCGAGCAGATCGAGGCGCTCGACGAGACCGAGGTCGGCTACGAGCGACGGCTCCTGGTCGAGGGCGACGGCACGCGGGTGCGGTTGGAGTCGGGCGAGGAGCTGACCTCGGCCGGCATCTACGTCTGCCGGGAGGGGGTGCTGGCCGAGCCCGGCACCGGGCGCGCCATGGGCCTGCCCGCCCAGCGGGACCTCATCGCCGGCCTGCTGGCCCGGGGCGGCCGGGCGGTGCGGGCGATCGCGGGGCGGGACGTCGAGGGCTTCCTGCGGGCGGCGACCGAGCGGGACCGGCGCGACCTCCTGCAGAAGGCGCTGTTCGCCTCGCCCGACGTGCCGGTCCTGCCCTGGACCGCACCCGGGCGGTCGGGCGAGCCCGAGGCGTACGGCAGCGGCCGGTCGGGCCTTCCGTCGCCGCCCGACGCCGCCGGGGCCCTGCGGGTGGCCCCGTCGCCCGACGGCATCGAGCGCCGGGGCGAGCAGGTGGTCCTGGTCCCATCCGAGCGCTGGGAGGCGATGGGCCGACCGAGCCACGTCGTGGTGCGGTCGTGCATGGACCCGCTGGCGCCGCCGGCGGTGGGACGGGTCCTGGACGGCGAGCCGGGCGACGAGGTGCAGGTCGACCAGAGCCTGCGCAACGGGTTGGGCGTCGAGATCGGCGAGTACGTCACCTTGGAGGCCACCGGGGTCGACCGTCACCACGTCGCCGACCTGGTGCTCGGCACGCCGCACTCGCTGCTCTGCCGGGTGCAGCAGGCCGAGCTGGTCACCTCCGAGCGGCCCGCCGCGCTGCTGCCGTCGCTCGCCCTCGACCTGCTCGGGGTGGAGTCCGGCGACCGGGTGGTGATCGAGGGCCTGCCCGCCGATCCGGGCGGCCCGCTCGAGGCGGTGACGGTGCGGGCGTTCCTCGCCCCCGACGACACGCTCAACCGTCGCGAGCGGCTGGCGGGGGGCGGGTTCCAGCACCGGTTCCCGTCGGCCCGCGACGCGCTGGGCGTCTACCCCGACCTGCCGTGGATCTTCATCGACCGGGCGCTGCGGGGGCGGCTGGCCCTGACCCAGCCCCGGCTGGCCGTCGTGCGGGTGCGGGCCAGCCGCAAGGACCAGGCCACCAAGGAGCTGCGGGAGATGCTGCTGGTGGTCGTCATCGCCTTCATCGGGCTGCTGCAGGTGGTCGACGTGGGCTGGGCCTGGGTGGTGTTCCTGGTGCTGGCGACGGCGGTGGTGGCGACCGTGGTGGGCATGCGGCTGCGCAGCCGCCTGCGGGCGATCTGAGCTGCCGCGGCCGCGCCCGCGCTCACGCGCCGGTGCGGGCCAGGCGGACCAGGCGGTGGTCGGGTGTGAAGAGCCGCCGGGTCAGCCCGAGGCCGATCACCACGACGTTGGTGGCCACGCACCCGAGGATGAGGTACATGATCGCGGCCTGCACCAGCACGGCGTCGACCGGGTCGGCGCCCGCCAGGATGAGGCCGGTCATCGCGCCGGGCAGGAACACCAGCCCGACCGCCTTCGTGTTCTCGATCTGGGAGGTGAGCGCCGTCCGCAGCGCGGAGCGGACGAAGGGCCGGGACGCCTCCTGCCACGGCTGGCCGAGGGCGAGGCGCGCCTCGACCTCGGGGCGGCGGTCGGCCAGCTCGCCGAGGATGCGGCGGGACGCGACGACGATGCTGCCGATCGAGTTGCCGATCATCATCCCGGCGATGGGCACGATGGCCCGACCGGCCATCGGGTACACGCCCAGGCCGAACACGACGAACAGGCTGAGCGCGGCCGACGCCGACGTGGCCGCCAGCGTGAGGCCGGTGATGCCGGGCACCTCCGGCGCCCGGCGGCGGGCGGTCAGCGCCGCGACGGCCAGCATGAGGACCACCCAGGCCCACGCGAACGCCACGGGCGTGTCGTCGTCGACGATGAGCAGCAGCACGTAGCCGACGGCGAGGAGCTGGACGAGTGCCCGGGCGCTGGCCCACAGCATGTCGCGTTCCAGCCGGAGGCCCCGCCACACCGACAGCCCGACGGCGACCGCCACGAGCGCGAACGACAGGGCGAGACCGCTCCAGCCGATGGCGGCGTCATTCACGGGCGGTCTCCCCGCTCGTGGTGCCTCGCGCCGGGGCGCCGGCGCGCCGGCGCGGCACCCGGTCGTCGCCGCCGCCCGCCCCGCCGCGGTGGTCGCCGCTCGGCGCTCCGGGGTCGTCGCCGGCCGCCGCAGCCGGCCGGTCGCCCGACCGGCGGTCCCGGGCGGCGCCGTCCTCGTCTCCGTCCTCCTCGGCGTCCGTGTCGGCGTCCTCCTCGCCGTCCTCGTCGGCGTCCTCGTCTCCGTCCTCGTCGGCGTCCTCCTCGGTGTCGTCGTCGTCTGTGTGGTCCTCGCCGTCGACGCCGCCGGCGGCCAGGAAGCGGGCGCGCTCGGCGTCGGTGGCCACACGCCCGGAGACGAGCACCACCACGGTGTCGGCCAGCCGCCCGCACTGGTCGAGGTCGTGGGTCACCCACACGAGCGGCCGGCCGCCCTCGGCCAGGCGGTGCGCGGTGCGTTCGAGCCGGCGGCGGGCGTCGGGATCGAGCGCCGAGGTCGGCTCGTCCATCAGCAGCGCCTCCGGCCCGGTCACGAGCGTGCGGGCCAGGCACATGCGCTGGGCCTCGCCGCCGGACAGCTCGTCGGCGTCGCGGTCGAGGAAGGACGGGTCGAGCCCGGCGCTGCGCAGCGCCTCGCCGTAGGCGTCGTCGCCCGCGCGGGGGTCGGCGACCGCCAGGTTGTCGCGCACCGTGCCGGGGAAGGGCGCCGGCCGCTGGAACACCATGCCCACCCGCCGGCGCAGCGTCAGCGGGTCGAGCGTCGCCACGGGCTCGCCGCGGAAGCGGACCTCCCCCGCGGTCGGCACCTCCAGGCGGTTGAGCAGCCGGAGCAGCATCGACTTCCCCGCACCCGACGGGCCCACCACCACCGTGATGCCCGCCTCGGGCACGGTCAGGTCGACGTGGTCGAGGACGACGGCACCGTCGATGTCGAGCGTGACACCGACGAGGTCGAACAGGGGCGGGCCCGACCGGGTCGGCGCGGTCACCCTCAGACCGGGCTGCGGTCGGCGTCGAGCCGGGCTCGACCGCCTCGCGCACCTTGGCGCCCACGCCCGAGTACTTGACGATGCACCACACGGCCCGCACGCCGTCGCGCCAGCCGATCTTCTTGCCCTCGTCGTAGGTGCGGCCGTGGTAGCCGATGCCCATCTCGTAGACCCGCCAGCCCGCGGCGGCCACCTTGGCGGTGACCTCGGGCTCGAACCCGAACCGGTCCTCCTCGACCACCAC
>DASSGC010000435.1:0-6171 GCA_035693765.1 Acidimicrobiales bacterium | reverse complement strand
TCCATCGGTCGCGGCGAGATCCCCGAAGTTCACGAGGCTGCTCGGGTCCCTTCGGCCCCTCGACCGCCAGCCGGCCAGGCCCCGGCACGCGGTTGCCTGTGGCCTCCAATGAGCGGCCACCGTGATGGGCTTTCGCGAGCTTCCGTGGCGTTCCCGTTGGCAGCCAACGGGCGAGAGAGAGCCAACACCCCTTCTGACCAGGGTGGGCGCGGAGGGAGTCGAACCCCCGACATCTGCCTTGTAAGGGCAGCGCTCTAGCCAGCTGAGCTACGCGCCCGGGAACGTACGAGGGTACCGCCCTGCCGGTCGCGCCGCCTGCGTCGGGTGCGGGGCCGGAGGGCACGACGCTGCGCAGGGTGCGGCCTCGGTGGACGGTGGTTGTGGGGGCAAGTTGGTGACGTTGTGGCTAGTGGGTAACCGAAAACGTCACCAAGTTGCGGGCGCAAGGATGCTGGCGGTGTTCACCGGGAGTCGAACGGCGCCCGGCCGGTCGTGGCCACATCTTCCTCGGAGCACACCGGGATCCCCGCCTCGCGCAGGGCGCGGGCCGTGACGCCCTCGCCCGGCACCCGGGTGCGGGAGAACGAGCCGTCGTACACCTCGTGGCAGCCGCACGACGGCGACCGGGCCTTGAGGACCGCGCCCACCGCGCCCGTGCCGGTGGCGAGGCGGACGGCGTGCGCGGCGCCGCGGTCGTAGGCGTCCGCGACGTCGTCGCCCGCCGCCGTCCGGACGCTGCCGTCGGGCTGGATCTCGGCGGCGGGACGGGGCGTCGGCAGGCCCCCGGCCGTCTCCGGGCAGACGGGGATCAGGCGGCGGCCGCGGCCCCACGCGACCACGGCCTCGCTGGTGTTCGCTCGACCCTCATGGTTGCACGCCACGCCCAGGAGGCAGGCCGACACGAGTACAGAATCCCTGGTCACAGGCGACCATCCCTCACGGCCTGCAACAGGCCAGCTACGTTCACTCATCGACTGATCTAGTCGCCTCGTACATTTTCACCATTCTCGCCCGGTGCTGCGGCCTCCCCGCCCCGCCGGGCGACCAACCCACCACTCCCCCACCCCATCCGAGAGCTACCGCCGAGACTCTGGAGGGATCCATGGTTGGGCGTCCCTGGCCCACGAGCGAGAACGCTGTCGACCTCACCCGACGCTACCTGGCGGAGATCGGGTCCTATCCCCTCCTCACCGCCGAAGACGAGTCCGTCCTCGCCCAGGCCATCGCCGAGGGCCGCGCCGCCGAGGACCGCCTGGCCACGGACGACATCCGTTCCCGCCGGGAGCGGAACGCGCTCCAGGCGACCGTGGTGAAGGCCGCCGAGGCCCGCCGCCGGTTCATCCAGTCGAACCTGCGCCTGGTCGTCTCGATCGCCAAGCGCTACCAGACCCCGAGCATGTCGCTGCTCGACCTCATACAGGAGGGCAACCTGGGGCTCATGCGCGCCGTCGAGAAGTTCGACCACCGCAAGGGCTTCAAGTTCTCGACCTACGCCACCTGGTGGATCCGCCAGGCGATCGGCCGCGGCATCGCCGACAAGGGCCGGACGATCCGGCTGCCGTCCCACCTGATGGACACCCTCGCCACCCTGTCGCGCAGCTCCTCGGCCCTGCTGAAGTCGCTGGGCCGGGAGCCGACGCCGCACGAGCTCTCCGAGGACACCGGCATCGGGGTGGACAAGGTCCTCGCCGCGCTGCGCGCCGCACCGGACCTCGTGTCGCTGTCGGCGGCGGTGGGCGACGACGGCGACCACGAGCTGGGCGACCTGCTGGCCGACCCGTCGACCGAGGCGCCGTTCGACGCCGCGGCCGCGTCGATCGAGCGGGACGACCTCCGCTCGCTGCTCGCCCAGCTCGACGAGCGCGAGCGGGAGATCATCTCGCTCCGCTTCGGTCTGAGCGACGATCGGCCGCTCACGTTGGACGAGGTGGGCCGTCGCTTCAACCTCACCCGGGAACGCATCCGCCAGATCGAGGCCAAGGCCCTGACCAAGCTGCGCCACCCCTGCTCCGCCCAGCACCGCCGGCTGGTCGACGCCCTGTCCCGCTGACCACCGCCGCGACCTCGGCCCACGCCCACGGGACGGCAGCGGGCTACTCCCGGAGGCCCCCGCTGCGCTGGCGCCTGGCGGCGAGCGCCGCCCGCCGCAGGCCGTCGCCCCCGTCCGCCGGGCCGTCGGTGGACACGCCCGCGGCACCGGTCCCCGCCGCCGAGCCGCCCGCCACGCTGGCGGCCAGGGCGGCCAACGCCGACACGGTCTCGTGCTGGAGCGCCGGCAGGTCGTCGACGGCGAACCACCGCACCTCGCGGATCTCGGCCGACCGGGGGGCGGCCGCCGCCGGATCGGTGCCGGGCACGGGCCGGGCGCGGAACACCACGTCGACCCGCTGCGGCCGGCTGTCGACCACCACCGCCGCCTCGCTGGTGAGCTCGACCGCGAGGCCGACCTCCTCGGCCACCTCGCGCCGGGCGCAGTCGGCCACCGTCTCGCTGCGCTTGATGAGCCCGCCCGGCAGACCCCATCCCTCGCGGTAGACGAGGCGGACGAGGAGCAGCGCGCCGTCGTCCCGCTCGATCACGCACGCCGCGCCGACGGTGAACGAGGGAGCGGCGAAGCGCACGATCCACCGTCGCACGAGACGCGGGACTCGCCGCCAGCCCAGCAGCAGAACCCGTTGCACGCCGGCCAACACGGGGCGAAGGCTACCTGTCGCCCAGGCGACGCCGGGCCGCCACCAGGGCGTCGAACAGCTCGGGCGTGGCGGCGGCGACGGGGGTCCGCCGCGCCTTGTGGTCGACGATCGACAGGGGGCGACCGAAGGCGTCGTCGACGACACCACCCGCCTCGGCGCACACGAGCGCCCCGCCGAGGTAGTCCCACGGTCCGTGGGCGGACGGACTGCAGTCGACGTAGCCGTCGAGCGTGCCCTCGGCCACCGCGCACAGGTCGAGGGCGGCGGCGCCGAGGGCCCGGAACTGGCGCCAGCCCAGCGGCTCGGCGGGCAGCCCGGAGATGGCGACCAGCGCATCCCCGACCTCCTCGCACCCCGAGGGCCCCAGCGGCAGCCCGTCGACGGAGGCGCCGGCGCCCCGCACGGCGGTGAAGGTGCGGCCGTGCGGCAGATCGACCACGAGGGCGGCGCGCGGCCCGTCCCGGTCGACGGCGCACAGGCTGGTGGCGAACCACGGCACCCCACGGGCGGCGTTGGTGCTGCCGTCGAGCGGGTCGACGACCACGACCAGGTCGCCCTCGCCGTGCAGGCCGGACTCCTCAGAGAGCACGGCGACCCCGGCGTCGGTGAGCACGGCGAGGGCGGCGGCGTCGGCCGACAGATCGCTCAGGTACTGGCCGGGGGCGGTGCCGGTGGGCCCCCAGTCGTCGAGGCCGTCGAGCGCCTGGCGCACCGCGTTGGCCGTGTCGTGCAGCAGCTCGATGAGCGCGTCGTCGGTGAAGGGCACGCGCTCGGGTCTACCAGGCGTGGCGTGGCAGGCTGTGCGCGTGGCCGCCATAGACATCGCCGGGTTCGTGTCCGAGCTCAAGGATCACGCCATCGACCACGGCTTCCACGTGCACGACGAGCGTCACTTCGTCGAGACCTACTCGCTGCGCCAGACCTGGGAGGTCGACCTGCACCCGGAGGAGGCCTGCGGCGGCCCGCTCGACCTGCACCTGGCGCTCGAGGTCGACCCGCGGGCCCTGCTGTCGTTCGAGGACGTGATGACGGGGCTACCCGAGGACGAGGACCCGCCCGACACGTTCCACTTCCCGCTCGTCTTCAACTGGGCGCTGCCGCCGCTGCCCAAGGGGCCCGACCTGCTGATCCTGGCGACCGAGCTGGCCGGCGTCGGCGGGACCGACCTGCCGCTCGAGGTGTCGGCGATCGACTCGTTCCCCTCGGTGACCGACGCCCCGGAGCGGAGCCTGGCCATCGTGTCGCGCATCGAGGTGTCGCTGGCCCGGGTGTTCCTCGGGCAGGAGCAGATGTGCGACGTGCTCGACACCTGCCTGGCCGTCAGCCGCTACCTCCTGGAGCACGCCGAGACCTGGTTGGGCGACGCCGGCGCCTGACGGGCCGCCCGCCGGGGCCTACCCGTCCGTGAACGTGAAGCTGGCGAGGATCTGCTCGGTCTCCGGCTGGCGGAAGACGTCGACGATCAGCACGTCCGACTCGGGCAGGTGCCAGGCCCGGGGCGTGAACGTGTAGGACGACAGGCTGCACCGGGCGAACCACTGGTCGTAGGTGGCCGTGCGGTCGCCGACCGGCCGGAAACCTTCGTCGATCGGCTCGGTGCCGGCCTCGGCGGGGACGACGACGTCGTCGGTGGCCGGCCCCACGTCGCCCCCCACGTCGCCCCCGGCGACCGGGCAGGCCACCGGGTCGGTGGAGGTGGCGAAGCCCCAGGGCCCGTGGTCCTCGTACGGCGCGCCCTCGTACCCGGGCAGTTCGCCCCGGTAGAGCCGCAGCCCGGCGCAGCCGTCCCACTGCGGGCCGGGCCGGTCGGCGGCGGCGAGGCACAGGGAGCCGTCGGCGTTCAGGACGCTGCGCCACCCGGCAGGCAGGTCGAACGCGACCGGACCGAAGGTGACGTGCCCGTCCGGCGAGGCCGAGCCGGGCGTCGTGCTCGCGGTCCCGGTGCCGGGCTCGGGCGCGGTGCCGGTCCGCCCCCCGGGCTCGATCGAGTAGCCGGCGGGGCCCTCGGCGTCCCGGGCGTCGAACACCGCCCGGCCGCCGGCCAGAGCCGCGAGCACCAGGACGGCGGCGGCGATGCGGCCGGTCGTGCGCCGCCGGCGACGGCGGGCGATGGCCCGGTGGAGCCCGGCGTGGGCGGCGGCGTCGGCCGGCGCCGCGGGCGCCAGGTCGGCCAGCGCGGCCCGCACCCTGTCTTCGGCGTCGTTCATCGCAGCTCCTCCAGGCGCGACTCCAGGGCCGCCAGGCCCCGGTGCAGGTGCGACTTCACCGATCCGGGGGCGATGCCGAGGGTGGCGGCGATCTCCCGCTCGGGCAGGTCGAGCCAGTAGCGCAGCACCACGCACTCCCGCTGCCGCCGGGGCAACCGGGCCAGGGCCGCGGCCACCACGTCCCGCTGGTGCCGGGCCAGCGCGGCGTCGGGCCGCGCGTCCTCGTCCCGCTCGGGCACCGGCCGGCGGCGCCGTTCGAGCGCCCGGCGCCGCAGGCGGCCCCGGGACAGGTTGCACACGATCGAGCGCAGGTAGGCGACCTCCCGGTCGGGGTCGGTGACGCGGTGCCGCGACAGGTGGAACTTCGCGAACGCGTCCTGCACCACCTCCTCCGCGGCGCCCCGGTCGGCGAGCAGCAGGCCCGCCAGCCCCACCAGCTCGGTGTAGCGCTCGCGGAACACCTGCGTGACCGCAGCGCCGTCGAGGGCCATCCTGTCGCCGGCCGCCCTCTCGCCGGCCACGCTGTCGCCCGCCGTGCTCACCGCTCCGCCCCGCAAGGTCATGGTGCCGACGTCCACGCCCTACTGATCCCTGCGGGCGTCGATCGGTTTACGCACCACCATAGATTCAACCGGCGGGCTGCTGTCCTCTCCGGGGCCGGGGGTCGGACTGCTGGACCGCGGTGATGACGTCCTCGCCGATGGGCAGCGGCGCGCAGCCGTGGGTGTTCTCGCACACGAAGTCGAACTGGGGCTCTGCCGCGCCGTGGCAGCTCACGCACGGGCTGCCGCTGAGCGTGTTGACCACCTCGGCGCCGCCCCGCGACAGGATCGTCGTGCCCTCCGCCGTCGCCTGCAGGGTGAAGAACTCCCAGTCGTTGGCGTCGGGGTCGAAGCCGGCGGCGCGCTTGACCATGGCCTCCTGGGGGATGAGCTGGATGATCGTCCCGACCGGGTAGGTGCCGCCCTCCTCGCTCTCGGCCACCGCCACGGCCTCGTCGAGGTGGCCGGCCACGTTGTCGATGAAGAAGCCCCGCACGGGGGTCATGTCGGCGAGGGAGGAGAAGTCGCCGGCGTCGACGACCACGTCCTCGGGCTCGGTGGTGGTGGTGGCCGCCTCGTCGCCGTCGCCCGACGAGCTCGACGAGCATCCGGCGATGATGGCGATGACCAGCGGGATGGCGACGAGCACGCCATGGACGACCGTACCGACGACCGAACCGTGGACGACCGAACGAACCACTCGGCGTAGAACGCGGTCCGGTCGCCGAG
>DASSGC010000434.1:0-10795 GCA_035693765.1 Acidimicrobiales bacterium | reverse complement strand
GTCTTCATCCGGGCACCGGTGGTGGAGCGCGTCGGCGACGACGTCGAGGTGCTGGCTACCGTCGACGGCCGACCCGTCCTCTGCCGGCAGGGCCCCGTGCTCGTGTCGGCGTTCCATCCCGAGCTCGGTGACGACCCCCGGCTCCACGAGCTGTTCCTCAACGAGGTGGTGTGATGTCCGGCCATTCCAAGTGGGCCACCATCAAGCACAAGAAGGCCGCGATCGACAAGGCCCGCGGCAAGCTGTTCGCCAAGGTGCTGCGCCAGGTCGAGGTGGCGGCCCGCGAGGGCGGCGGTGACCCCGAGATGAACCCCACGCTGCGGACCATGTTCCAGAAGGCCCGCGACGCGTCGATCCCCATCGACACCATCGAGCGGGCCGTGAAGCGGGGCACCGGCGACCTCGACGGCGTCACCTACGAGCAGATCACCTACGAGGGCTACGCCCCCGGGGGCGTGGCCGTGATGGTCGAGGTGCTGACCGACAACCGCAACCGCACGGGCGCCGAGGTACGCAACATCTTCTCCAAGAACGGCGGCTCGACCGCCGAGCCGGGGGCCGTCGCCTGGCAGTTCGACCGCAAGGGGCAGGTCATCGTGGCCCGGTCGGTCGACGAGGAGGAGCTGATGCTCACCGCCCTCGACGCCGGGGCCGACGACATCGTCGACGACGGCGACTCGTGGCGGGTGGTGACCCCGCCGGGCGACCTGCACGCCGTCCGCACCGCGCTCGAGGGGGCGGGGGTCGCCATCGAGTCGTCCGACCTGACGATGGTGCCGCAGTCGACGATCGCCCTCGACACCGCCGAGAGCGCGAAGAAGGTGCTGCGCCTCATCGACGCCCTCGACGACCAGGACGACGTGCAGGCCGTGCACGCCAACTTCGACATCCCCGACACGATCCTCGAGTCGGTCGAGGCGGGCTGAGAGCGGCGCGAGGTGCGGCGAGGTGCGGCGAGGTGAGTGACGCCAAGGTGGGCGCGCCCGCGCCCGACTTCACGCTGCCCGGCACCGAGGGAACGCCCGAGAGCCACCGCGACTGGACGCTGTCCGAGCTGCGGGGCCAGCCGGTCGTGCTGGTCTTCTACCCGGGCGACGACACGCCGGTGTGCACCCGCCAGCTCAACAGCTACACGGCGGACATCGAGCAGTTCCGCGAGGTGGACGCCGCCGTGCTGGCGGTCAGCCCCCAGTCGGTCGACAGCCACGACGGGTTCAGCGCGGCGCAGGGCGGGTTCGCGTTCCCGCTGCTGTCCGACGCCGACAAGGCGGTCGGGCGGCTCTACGGCATCATCGGGCCCGTGGGCTTCTACCGGCGGTCGACGTTCGTGATCGACGCGGCCGGCGTCGTCCGCTACGCGCACCGGGCGGTGGCGGGCCTGTGGTTCCGGCCCACGCAGGAGATCGTCGCCGCGGTCGCAGCGGCGACGGTCTGACCCGTCCGACCGCCCGCCGGCCGGGACGGGTCCACCGCCGGGCGGCGGGGAGCGGCTAGCGTCCGAACCCATGTTCGTACTCGGGATCGACCCCGGGCTGTCGCGCTGCGGCTACGGGGTGGTCGAGCGCTCGGGCCGCCGGCCGCGGGCGGTGGCGGCCGGCGTCGTGCGCACCGACCCGGCGCTGCCCGTGCCGCTGCGCCTGGCGGCCGTCCAGGCCGACCTCCGGGCCCTGCTCGCCGAGCACCGGCCGGCGGTGGTGGCCATCGAGCGGGTGCTGTTCCAGGTCAACGCCCAGACGGCCATCCCGGTGGCGCAGGCGGCGGGGGTGGCGATGGTCGAGGCGGTGGCGGCGGGCGCCGAGGTCGTGGAGTACTCGCCCAACGAGGTGAAGCAGGCCGTGGCCGGCCACGGTGGGGCCGACAAGGTCCAGGTCGAGCGCATGGTCCAGGCGCTGCTGGGCATCTCGGCGCCGTTGCGGCCGGCCGATGCGGCCGATGCCGTGGCCCTGGCGCTGTGCCACCTGGCCCACGCCCCGCTGCGCCAGCGGGTGCGCCAGAGCACGGGGGTGACGCCGTGATCGGTTCGTTGCGGGGCCGGCTCCTGCACCGCGGCGCGGGCGCGGTGCTCGTCGAGGTCGCCGGCGTCGGCTACGAGGTGGTGGTGTCGCCCACCACCGCAGTGTCGCTCGGCGACGTCGGCGACGAGGTGTTCGTGTGGGCACACCACCACGTGCGCGAGGACGCCGAGACGCTGTACGGGTTCGCCACCCGCGACGAGCGGGTGACCTTCGACGCGCTCCTTGGTGCGCACGGCGTGGGCCCGGCGCTGGCGCTCGCGATCCTGTCGGTTCACGCCCCGGTCGCGCTCCACCGCATCCTCGCCGAGGACGACCTGGCGGCCCTGTGCCTCGTGCCGGGGGTGGGCAAGAAGACGGCCGCCCGGTTGCTCATCGAGCTCAAGGCCCGGCTCGACATCCCCGACGGGGTGCCGGTGCCGGTGGCGGCGGGCAACGGCGGGGCCCTGGCGGGCGGCGAACCCTCCGCGCTGCGCGACGTGCGGGAGGCGCTGGCGGGCCTCGGGTACGGCCCGGACGAGATCCGCGCCGCCACCGCCGACCTTGCCGCCGGGACGGACGACGGTGCCGGAGCCGGTGCCGGTGCGGGTGCCGGCGACGCGTCGGCGCTCCTGCGGGTGGCGCTCCAGCGGCTGGCGGCGGCCCGATGACGGTCACGGTCACCGTCACGGTCACGATCACGGTCACGATCAGGGTCACGGTCACGGGGTCCGCCGGCCGTGCGTGAGGAGGTCCTCGAACCCGGGCCCGGCCCCGACGAGGAGGCGGCGGAGTCCACGCTCCGCCCCCGCCGCCTGGCGGACTTCGTGGGGCAGGCCGAGCTGAAGGCCCACCTCGACATCGTGCTGGAGGCCGCCCGGCGCCGGGGGCAGGCCCCCGACCACCTGCTGTTCGCCGGCCCGCCGGGCCTCGGCAAGACCACGCTGGCGGTGATCATCGCCCACGAGGTCGACGCCCACCTGCAGACCACCTCGGGTCCGGCGCTGGAGCGGGCCGGCGACCTGGCCGCCATCCTCACCCAGCTCGACGACGGCGACGTGCTGTTCGTGGACGAGATCCACCGCCTGCCCCGGGCGGTGGAAGAGGTGCTGTACCCGGCCATGGAGGACTTCCAGCTCGACATCGTGCTGGGCAAGGGTCCGGCGGCCCGGTCGATCCGCCTCGACCTGCCGCGGTTCACCCTCGTCGGCGCGACCACCCGCACCGGGTCGATCACGGGGCCGCTGCGCGACCGGTTCGGCCTGGTCGCCCGCCTCGACTACTACACGGCCCGCGACCTCGAGGCCATCGTGGCCCGGGCGGCGGGCATCCTCGGGGTGGCCATCGACGCCGCCGGCTGCGGAGAGATCGCCCGCCGGGCCCGGGGCACGCCCCGCATCGCCAACCGGTTGCTGCGGCGGGTGCGCGACTACGCGGAGGTCACCGGCGACGGCCGGGTCGACCGGGCGACGGCCGAGGCCGGCCTGGCGCTGTTCGGGGTCGACGGCCGCGGGCTCGACAAGGTCGACCGGGCCATCCTCTCGGCGCTGTGCGAGCGGTTCGGCGGGGGCCCGGTGGGGCTGTCGACGCTGGCCATCAGCGTCGGCGAGCAGACCGAGACCGTCGAGGACGTCTACGAGCCGTTCCTGATCCAGCAGGGGCTGCTCATGCGCACGCCACGGGGCCGGGTGGCGCTGCCGGCCGCCTGGCACCACCTCGACCTGGCCCCGCCGCCGGCCGCCGGCCCGACCGGCACCCCGACGCTCTGGGGCACGTGATCGACATCCGGTGACGGATCTGGTTGATTCCCCACCAGATCGGTCACCAGAACCCGATGCGCCGCCCGGCTTGTAGCCTCTCCCGACTGCCATGGACCTGGCCGACTTCGACTACGACCTGCCCGAGGCCGCCATCGCCCAGCGGCCGACCGAGCCGCGGGATCGGGCCCGACTGCTCGTCGACCGGGGGGCGGGGCTGCCGCCGGAGCACCGGACCGTGGCCGAGCTGCCGACGCTGGTCGGCCCCGGCGACGTGGTCGTGGTCAACACCACGCGGGTGCTGCCGGCCCGGCTGCGCCTGCGCAAGCCGACCGGGGGCGAGGTCGAGGTCCTGCTGCTGGAACACCTGCCATCGGGCGCCTGGGAGGCGCTCGTCCGGCCCGGCCGCCGGGTGCCGCCGGGCACGGTGCTGCGGGCCGGGCCCGATCTCGACGTGGCGGTGGGCGCCTCCGGTCCCGGCGACGGCACCAGGACGGTGGAGCTGCGGGTCGCGCCGGGCACCGACGAGCTCGCGGTGCTCGCCCGCCACGGGGTCGTCCCGCTGCCGCCGTACATCGCGAGGCCCCTCGACGACCCCGAGCGCTACCAGACCGTGTTCGCCGACCGCCCGGGCTCGGTGGCCGCCCCCACGGCCGGCCTCCACCTCACCCCGGCCGTGCTGGCCGGCTGCCGGGCGGCCGGAGCCCGGGTCGAGCCCGTCGACCTCGCCGTGGGGATGGGCACGTTCCGGCCCATGTCGGCGCCCAAGGTCGAGGACCACCACATGCACGCCGAGCGCTACGCCGTCCCGGCCGCCACGCTGGATGCCTGCCGCACCGCCCGTGACGGCGGCGGTCGCGTCGTGGCCGTGGGCACCACCACCGTGCGGGCGCTGGAGTCGGCCGCCCTGTCGGGCACGGCGGAGGGCCGCACCGAGCTGTTCATCCACCGTCCGTGGACGTGGCGGCTGGTCGACGTGCTGCTGACCAACTTCCACCTGCCCCGGTCGTCGCTGCTGGTGCTGGTCGACGCCCTGATCGGGCCCCGGTGGCGCGAGCTGTACGCCGAGGCGCTCGCCGCGGGCTACGGCTTCCTGTCCTTCGGCGACGCCATGCTCGTAGCCCGCGACCCGCTCGTGGCACGGGACGCCGGACCGGCCGGACGCGTGGCGTGACCCTCGCCTTCACCGTCGACGCCACCGACGGCGCCGCCCGCACCGGCACGGTGACGACGGCCCGCGGGTCGTTCGCGACGCCGTGCTTCATGCCCGTGGGCACCCGGGCGGCGGTGCGGACCCTGTCGTCGGCCGACCTGGACGACCTCGGCGCCGAGGTGATCCTCGGCAACACCTACCACCTGATGCTGCGGCCGGGTGCCGACGTGGTCGAGCACTTCGGCGGCATCCACGGCTTCGCCGGATGGTCGGGGCACGTGCTCACCGACTCCGGCGGGTACCAGGTGTTCTCGCTCCGGCCCACGGTCGACGACGAGGGTGCCACGTTCGCCTCGACCTACGACGGCAGCCGCCACCACCTGAGCCCCGAGGGCGCGGTCGACATCCAGGTCAAGCTGGGCAGCGACGTCCAGATGGTGCTCGACGTCTGCCCGCCGCTGCCGTCCCCCGACCGGGTGGTCCGGGCGGCGGTCGACCGCACGGCGCTGTGGGCCGGCCGAGCCCGCAAGGCCTTCCTGGCGCACGAGCGGGCCGACCTCAACCAGTTCGGCATCGTCCAGGGCGGCACCGACCTCGCCCTGCGGGCCGAGAGCGCCGAGCGGACGGTGGCGCTGGGGTTCGACGGCTACGCGGTGGGCGGCCTGTCGGTGGGGGAGGACCGTTCGGCCATGCTGCCGGCGCTGGAGGCCGCGGTCGCGGGCCTGCCGGCCGACCGCCCCCGCTACCTGATGGGCCTCGGCGACCCGCTGGGCATGGTCGACTCGGTCGGCCGGGGCGTCGACATGTTCGACTGCGTGCTGCCCACCCGGCTGGCCCGCCACGGCACGCTGCTGACCGGGGAGGGGCGCCTCAACCTCCGCAACGCCCGCTTCGCCGACGACGCCGGGCCGCTCGACCCGGCGTGCGGCTGCCCGGTCTGTGCCCGCTGGTCCCGGGGCTACCTCCGCCACCTGCTGTCGGTGGCGGAGCCCACCGCACCCCGGCTGCTGACGCTGCACAACGTCGCGTGGACGTTCGCCCTGGTGGACCGCATCCGGTCGGCGATCCGGGCGGGGACGCTGGCCGCCCTCCGCGACGAGGTCGCCGAGCGCTGGCCGGCCGCGCCGCCCCGCCCCGGCCGCCGCGATGGTGAGCCCGGTCACACGGAGGGCTAACCTCGTCCGGCTGCCTATGGCCCCGCTGATCGTCCTCGCCGTCACGTTCGTCCTGCTGTGGTTGCTGTTCATCCTTCCCCAGCAGCGGCGTGTCCGGGCCCACCAGGTCCTCGTCGCGTCCGTCGAGCCGGGCGACGAGGTGATCCTGTCGGCCGGCATCTACGGCCGCATCGTCGACCTCGGCCCCGAGGAGATGACGCTGGCGGTGGCGCCCGGCGTCGAGCTGCGGGTCGCCCGCCAGGCGGTCCTGCGCCGGGTCGAGGACGTGACCGGCGGCGGGGAGCCCCACGGTGCCGATCCCCACGACACCGGCAGCGACACGGTCGACACCGGCAGCGACGAGGTCGACCACACCGACACGGTCGACACCGGCAGCGACGAGGTCGACCACACCGACGAGGTCGACGCTGCGGGCACCGGCACCGACCGGGGCCGACCGACCGGTGGCGGCGGCGCCGCGGCCGGCGGGCCCGGACAGAGTCCCGATCCCGACCCCGGCGCCCCCGGGCGCGGTCCCGAGCCCGGCGGCGGAGGCCTCGCCCCCGCCGCGGACGTGTGAGCTGATGCGACGCAAACTCCTGCTCTCCCTCGTGTTCATCCTGGTGCTCGCGTTCGGGGGCCTCGCCGCCACGCTGGCCGCCGGCAACAGCCCCGAGCTGGGCCTCGACCTCCAGGGCGGCGTGTCGGTCGTGCTCGCACCGACCACCGACGCCTCGGGTGAGCAGCTCGACCAGGCCCTGAGCATCATCCGCGACCGCGTCGACGCCCTGGGCGTGGCCGAGCCCGACATCGCCCGCCAGGGCGACGCCATCGTGGTCCAGCTCCCCGGCGTCAAGAACCGCGACCGGGCCCTGGCGCTGGTGGGCCAGACCGCCCAGCTCCGGTTCCGGCCCGTGATCCAGTCGGCGCCGCTGCCCGAGGGAGCGCTGGAGGAGCAGGCCAAGGCCGAGGAGGAGGCGGCAGCGGCCGGGGACGCCGCCGCCACCACGACCACGGCGCCGGCCGACCCCAACGCGACGACCACCACCTCGGCGCCGTCCGGCACGACGGCCACCTCCGAGGGGGCGATCGGCCTCGCCGAGGGCGAGAGCGCCGGCCCGGCGCAGGAACCGCCGACGACGGCGCCGCCGGACCCCACGGCGACGACCGTGCCGGCCGACCCCAACGCCACGACCACCACCGTGCCGGAGACGCCGCCCGACGGTGAGGCGCCGAGCATCTCGCTGACGCCCCGCCAGGACGACGCCGCCGATCAGCCGGTGGTGCTGGCCGGCATCGACGACCAGGCCTACGACCTGGGCCCGTCGCTGGCCGACGGCACCATCGTCAAGACGGCCTCGGCCGACATCCAGAACGGCCAGTGGCTGGTCCGGCTGGAGATGCGGGGCGGGGCCAACGGCATCGACAAGTTCAACGAGATCGCCGCCAAGTGCTACCAGCAGGCGCCCGACCCGCAGATCTGCCCGTCGGGCCAGCTCGCGGTGGTGCTCGACTCGGTCGTGCAGTCGGCGCCCTCGATCAGCGAGCCCAGCTACGACGCCGACCAGATCCAGATCAGCGGCAGCTTCACCGAGTCGGAGGCCAAGGACCTCGCCCTGGTCCTGCGGTACGGCTCCCTGCCCGTCGAGCTGGAGCGCCAGAGCGTGCAGACCGTGTCGGCCTCGCTCGGCGACGACTCGCTACGGGCCGGCGTGATCGCCGGCCTGGTCGGCCTCGGGCTGGTGGCCCTGTACATGCTGCTCTACTACCGGGCGCTGGGCCTGGTGGTGATCGTGGGGCTCGGGGTGTGGGCCTCCCTCCTGTACACCATCGTCAGCTTCCTGGGTGAGACCCAGGGGCTGGCCCTGACGCTCGCGGGTGTGACCGGCATCATCGTGTCGATCGGCGTGACGGTCGACTCCTACGTGGTGTACTTCGAACGCCTGAAGGACGAGGTCAAGGCCGGGCGGACGCTGCGGAGCTCGACCGAGCGCGCCTTCACCCGGGCCTTCCGCACGATCCTGGCCGCCGACGTCTCCGCCTTCATCGGGGCCGCCGTGCTGTGGTGGCTCACCGTCGGGTCGGTGCGGGGCTTCGCCTTCTTCCTCGGCCTGTCGACGGTGCTGGACGTGTTCGTGGCCTGGTTCTTCACCCGGCCGACCGTGACCCTGCTGTCGCGGAACGCGGTCTTCACCGACATGCCGGTGTTCGGCGTGGCCCGGGGCCTGGCCCGGCGCGACGAGCCCCGGGTGGCCGCCGCGGGGGTGGGACGATGAGCAAGCGGAGCAGGGGCACGACCCGCTCGACCGCCAAGGCCACCCCGGTCGGCGACGAGCCGGTCGACGACCTGGTCGACGAGGCGCCGGTGGACGGGCAACCCGCGGACGACGCCCCGCCGGAGGGCGACGTGGACACGGGCAGCGGGGCGGACGCGACGGCGGCCGTCGACCCGGGAGCCGGGGACGACGCGGCCGACGACTCCGGCGCCGGGGAGCAGCCGGCGGACGTGCCGGCCGGCGGGGGCGCCGACGCGGACGCGGCCGCGACGGTGGGCCCGACCCGGCGGCGCCGGGACCGCCTGCCCGTGGCCAGGACGGTGGCGAAGCGGTCGATCTGGAGCCGGCTCTACCACGGTGAGACGAACGTCAACTTCGTCAACCGGCGGCGGGTGTGGTTCGCCATCTCGTCCGCCGCCGTGCTGGTGAGCCTCGTCTCCCTCGGCATCCGGGGCCTCAACCTCGGCATCGACTTCGAGGGGGGCGTCGTCTGGGAGGTGCCTGCCGGCGAGGCCTCCGTCGCCGAGGCCCGTGACGCGGTCGACGGCTTCGGGCTGGGCGCGGCCACCATCCAGGAGCTCGACAGCGACGAGGGCCGCGAGATCCGGGTGGAGTCGGAGCCGATCGACGCCGCGGACTCCGACCAGGTGACGCGGGCGCTCGCCGAGCTCACCGGTTCCAGCACCGACGAGGTCAACCTCACCGAGGTCGGCCCGTCGTGGGGCCGCGAGATCAGCGAGAAGGCGGTGCGGGCCCTGCTCGTCTTCCTGGTGCTGGTGACGATCTACATCGCGCTGCGCTTCGAGCTGAAGATGGCCATCCCCACGCTCGTCGCGCTGGTCCACGACGTGATCATCACGGTCGGCGTGTACTCGATCACCGGCCTGGAGGTCACGCCGGCCACGGTCATCGCGGTCCTGACCATCCTGGGGTACTCGATCTACGACGGCATCGTCGTGTTCGACAAGGTCGACGAGAACACCCGCCTCGTGTCGACTACGGGTGGCCTGACCTACGGCGGCATGGTGAACGTGTCGCTCAACCAGGCGCTGATGCGATCGCTCAACACCACGGTGACCGCGCTGCTGCCGGTGTCGTCGCTGTTGATCGTCGGCTCGTGGATCATGGGCGCCTCGGTGCTGGAGGAGTTCGCCCTCGCCCTGCTGATCGGCCTGTTCTCGGGGGCGTACTCGTCGCTGTTCATCGCGTCGCCGCTGCTGGCCGTGCTCAAGGAGCGGGAGCCCCGCTACCGCGACATCCGGCGCCGCGTCGAGGCCCGGGGCGGCGACGCCGAGGTGGTCGCCGCCACGGTGGCGGCCGGCCGCGCCCCGGTCAGCCGCCCCGCGCCGGCCGGATCGAGGCCGGGCGGCACGGTGGCGCCGTCGGGCCGGGCCATCCCGCCCCGCCCCCGCAAGAAGACCAAGGGCTCGCGCCGCTGACACGGCAGGCGCCGGGGCCCCGGCCACGCGGCGGGTAACGTCGCCGCCCATATGGCACGCGATGCGTCGTGGCTCGTCGGCCACCTACGGGACATCCCGGACTTCCCCCAACCGGGCATCGTCTTCAAGGACCTCACGCCGCTGCTGGCGGACGTCGACGCCTTCCGGTACTCCGTCGACGCCATCGCCGACCATGCCGCCGGCCTGACGGTCGACCGGGTGGTGGGCATCGAGGCGCGGGGCTTCATCTTCGGCGCCGCGGTGGCCTACCGGCTCGGCGCCGGGTTCGTCCCCGTGCGCAAGCCGGGCAAGCTGCCCTTCCGCACGGTCAGCCAGCACTACGAGCTGGAGTACGGCGTCGACGCCCTGGAGGCCCACGAGGACGCCGTGCTGGCGGGCGACTCGGTGCTGATCGTCGACGACGTGCTCGCCACTGGGGGCACCGCCGGCGCGGCCTGCCGCCTGGTCGAGCGGCTCGGCGGCCGGGTGGCCGGGCTGGCGTTCGTGGTCGAGTTGGGATTCCTGGGCGGTCGGGCGAGACTGGCCAACCACGACATACTCAGTCTGATCACCGTGTAGCTCGTGCAAGGAGGCCAGAGGGTGCCGACCGTCGATCGGGTCCTGCCCTGGCGGCGCAACCACCAGCCGCCGGCGGACGAGGTCGCGCCCTTGCTGCACGCGTTCCGCCGCCGGCACCCCAAGGCACCGACGGCGCTGATCACCCGGGCCTACCTGCGGTCGGCCGACGCGCACCGGGGCCAGTCCCGCAACTCGGGCGAGCCCTACGTCCAGCACCCGCTGGCCGTGGCCCGCATCGTGGCCGACTTCGGGCTGGACGACGTGACGGTGGCCGCGGCGCTGCTGCACGACACGGTCGAGGACACCGGCACCACGCTCGACGACATCGAGCGCAGCTTCGGGTCGGACGTGGCCGCCATCGTCGACGGCGTCACCAAGCTCGAGCGCGTCCAGTTCAACTCCCGTGAGGCCCAGCAGGCCGCCACCATGCGCAAGATGCTGGTGGC